>JAQICW010000091.1 GCA_027858355.1 Desulfobacula sp. | reverse complement strand
AGAACAGGCTTGTATTCAAACCTGCATGGATAACAGAGGGAAAAGGGGGAATCGGATTTGCACAGCTGGCAAAAATTCTTGTCCCATGATATGTTTATCCTGACAAATTGACAGATCTCAAGAACTGTACATCAATTTGATAATGCTATCCATGCACAGCACGGATTATCAATCCGGTTTGAGCAGGCATTGCTGGACGTCTGCGCCTCAACCGGGGAGTTAGAATTTTGAAGGAAAGTAACATGTATCAATTATGTTTCTATGTGCCTGAATCACATCTTGAGGAAGTTACTGGAAGTTCACCCCTATGAAACACCAGCCTATATTGTTTGCGATATTAAAACAATTAAGGACTTTGCTTTATAATTAAGGTAATATTCATGGTTATTATAACATCAATTTTTATAAAAGGTGATTTATGACTGATGACAACAAGCTGATTACGCCGGAAATAGTCGAAGATGAAAATGAAAATAAAGAAGGTCAACTGGTTCAGCAAAGCCTGAAACCGGATATTTTATATCTTATCCCCATTACGGGCCGTCCTCATTTGCCGGCACAGGTTCAACCCCTTATGGTCAGCAAGAAAAGATGGGAAGAAACGCTGAAAAAGGCATCCAAAGATTCTAAAGATCTTTTGGGTCTTGCATATGTGGGAGAAGTAAAGGGGAAATACGTGTATAAAAAGGATTTTCCCAAGGTTGGCTGTGTTGTCAGGATGCTGAATGTCGTGGATGTACAAGGCAATATTCAGTTTATTGCCCAGGGGCTTGAACGATTTCGAATTAAACGGTTTCTTTCGGACAAACCGCCTTTTGTTATCGAGGCCGAGTATTTTAAAAAAGTAGAAGAAAATGAAAATGAGCTAAAAGCCTATGCCATTGCAATTATTAATTCCATCAAACAATTGCTCTCATTGAATCCCTTATATTCCGAAGAAGTCAGGCAATACTTAGGGATGTTCAGCCCAGATCAACCCTCGCTTTTGACTGACTTTGCAGCAGGCATTACCACAGCTTCCGGTGATGATTTACAGGAAGTTTTAGAGCTCACATCTGTTATAGACCGGATGAAAAAAGTGATGATGCTGCTGCAAAAAGAAATAGAAATTGCAAAACTCCAAAGCAAAATTCAAAAAGACGTCAATACCCAGGTGGATGATAACAAACGCAAATTCTTTTTAAAAGAACAGCTCAAGGCAATCCAAAAGGAACTTGGACTGCAGAAAGATGATAAAACTTCGGATGTGGATAAATTTAAAGAAAAGTTTGCAAACTTAAATCCGCCCGAACATGTAACCAAACGATTTGATGAAGAGATCGAAAAATTATCCGTGCTTGAAACAGGCTCTGCAGAATACGGGGTTACCAGAAATTATCTGGATTGGGTCACATCATTTCCCTGGGGTGTCTATTCCAAGGATAAAATTGATATTAATCGGGCTGAAAAAGTACTTGACCGGGATCACTCAGGGCTTTCCGACGTAAAAGAGAGGATTATAGAATTTTTTGCTGCTGGAATTTATAAAAAAGATATTGCAGGTTCCATTATCCTGTTTGTGGGTCCTCCCGGTGTTGGTAAAACCTCCATTGGAAAATCAATTGCAGAGGCTGTGGGAAGAAAATTCTACAGATTCAGCCTTGGTGGCATGAGGGATGAGGCTGAGATTAAAGGGCATCGAAGAACCTATGTTGGGGCATTGCCCGGAAAACTGGTCCAGGCTTTAAAGGATACGAAAGTGGCCAATCCCGTGATCATGCTGGATGAGGTGGATAAAATCGGAATGTCTTACCAGGGGGACCCTGCATCCGCCCTTCTTGAAGTGCTTGATCCTGAACAGAATTCCGAATTTCTCGATCACTACATGGATCTTCGCATTGATTTGTCAAAAGTCTTATTTATCTGCACGGCTAATCAGCTGGATACCATTCCCAGACCACTTCTGGACAGGATGGACAGGATTAATCTGTCCGGCTATATTACTGAAGAAAAAATGGAAATTGCCAGAAAGCACCTGTGGCCAAAGCTTTTAAAGCGAAATAATCTGACATCCCAAAAGATCACCATTACAGATCCTACCATCCGCTATCTCATTGATGGGTATGCCAGGGAAGCTGGAGTAAGAAGTCTTGAAAAGCTTTTAAATAAGATTATCAGAAAAAGCATTGTGGTCATATTAAAAGAAAAAAAAGAGAAAATCAGAATCAATATTAAAGCTCTTGATAATTTATTGGGGCCGCCGAGTTTTAAACATGAAGAATTGATGTCAGGCATTGGAGTTGTAACCGGGCTTGCCTGGACTCAGCTTGGCGGGGTAACCCTTCCCATTGAGGCGGTAAGGGTTCATGAAAAAACTCCGGGATTCCAATTGACGGGAAAACTGGGTGAAGTGATGCAGGAGTCTGCAACCATTGCCTATAGCTATGTAAGAGCAAATCTGGGGGTCTTTAAAATTGATAAAAAATATTTTGATAATGCCTTTATCCATATCCATGTGCCGGAAGGGGCGACCCCAAAGGATGGTCCAAGTGCCGGGATCACTATAACCACCTCGCTTGTTTCCCTTGCAGCGGGAAGAGCGATAAAACGCCCCCTTGCCATGACAGGAGAGATCACTTTGACAGGGAAAGTCCTGCCCGTTGGCGGAATAAAAGAGAAAATCATTGCAGCACGGCGATCAGGTATCCGTGAGATTATTCTGCCCGAAGGGTGCATGCCTGAATTTAAAATGCTTCCAGACCACATTAAAGATGGCATCACATTTCATTTTGCCAAAAAATATAAAGACGTGTTTAAAATTGTATTTAATGATCTCTAAGGCTGTTATTGTTTTTGGTCAGGCACTATTTACTATATCAATGTTTTTATTCTTGACCAGGCATCGCAGGGAAGCTGGGCTCCCATGACCTGGCAGACCTCATAGCCGCAGGCGGACGCGATCTGTCCACTTTTTTCAATAGAAAATCCATGGGCAATGCCAAAAAGAAATCCAGCTGCCCAGAGATCTCCTGCTCCGGTTGTATCTACGGGGACGTTTCCTGATTGGGCAAAAATTCTTGTTATAGTGTTGTTGTGTGATACATAACTGCCTCTTTTCCCAAGTTTCAGGACAGCATATGTGACATGTTGAGACAGTGCTTTAATTGATTTTTGTTCATCCTCGTACCCCGTATATGCTTTTGCTTCATCTTCATTGGCAATGAGGATATCAACATAATTTTTTATGATATTTTCAAGAATATCCCTTGCGGCATTGACCACCTCAAAACTTGCAAGATCCAGGGCAATAAGAGATCCTGTAGCCTTGGCAGCTTTTATTGCAGCCATCATTAAATCCCTGTTAAATAATAGATATCCCTCAATCATGGAAATGGCTGTGTCTTTAAACATGTCAGGAAAGATTAATTTGGGGTCAAGTTCTGTGGATGCACCAAGGAAAGTAAACATGGAGCGCTGGGCATCCGGAGTAATGACAGATAATACTTTGCCCGTGGGAGAGTCTGAGATTGAAACAATAGGCTCAACATTGCATTTAACTATCTGTTTTTCAAATGCCTGACCATACCCATCATTGCCCCTTCTGCCGATAAATCTGGCATTTCCGCCAAGGTTTCCGACACCGACAATGGTATTGCACGCAGCTCCGCCGGGAACAACAACAGGTGTTTGATTTGTCCGGGCTAATATTAGTTCAATATCATTGTCTTCCACAAGGGTCATCCCGCCTTTTTCTTTTCCAAGGTTTGTTAAGAATTGATCAGATTCATTGATTAAAATATCAACAAGTGCAGAACCAATCCCTGTAATTCTTGTTACTCTGTTTTCTGTCATGTTTTCTCCAGGAATATATAGTTGTCTTACATGATTCACCATTCACCATTTGCCGGCAGTTAATCAAAGAATCAAAATTATGATATAATTGTCAAGTTATTTATAATT
>JAQICW010000185.1 GCA_027858355.1 Desulfobacula sp. | reverse complement strand
AAACGGAAACAGGTGATTGCCCAAATGATTATTTACCTTACTTGGTAGAAAATGAAGTTCCGATTGGTGTTTGAATTCCCTGTGCCAAGAATCGTCAGGTTGACGAGTCAAAATTCTTTTCAAACATGATTTTAGATGGTGGCCCACATTTGATAGATTTAGCTGCTGAAGCCAAAGTTTTTAATTTTTAAAAATAGTGTTTATGTATTTTTCTTTCTTATGGAATAAAATTTTTTCGGTGAATTTAATCTGTATATTGCCATATAACAACAGGATTCAGGCTGACACAAAAAGCCGGCGCGATTTTATGCCAGATCGAAATGTCTTAACCGGCTTTTTGTGCAACTGATCCTGAGCGTTGGCCTCCATGTTGGCCTTGACAGAAAGTTTCAATGATGTATAAATGATGTATAATTGTGGTGTATGCATTACTGGAGGTGTAGCATGATAAGAACCCAAATATATCTGACAGATCGTCAACGTTCAGAATTAGCAGCCATTTCAAAAACTTTTGGGAAAAAACAAAGTGAACTTATACGAGAAGCCGTTGACAGTCTCATCGACAAAGCAGGGCACAGTCGGCGGGAAATTGTATTACGGGAGGCTGCTGGAATCTGGAAAGACCGCGCGAATCTTCCTGACTTTAAGGCAATACGGGCTGAATGGGACAGGGACTAATTATGGCAGAATCACTTCTTCTTGACACAGACGTACTGATAGATTTTTTGCGTGGTTATAGAAAGGCTGTAAATTTTGTTAATGCAAATTCTTCTCGGATCATTCTGTCGTCTATCGTTGTTGCAGAACTGTATGCCGGTGTAAAAGGGGAATCAGAACTAAAAGTGTTAGAGAATTTTATCTCTCTCTTCCGGGTTATCCCTGTAACTTCTGAAATCGCCAAAACCGGGGACTCTATAAACGCGATTATGGCAAGTCACATGCTGTGGGATTAGCAGACGCAATTATAGCTGCTACCTGCGAAGCAGGAAATGCAGAGTTAAAGACACTAAATGTCAAGCATTACCCGATGATAAAGGGCCTAAAACCAACCTATAAAAAGTAGAAGGCCAACAAACAAATGCATCTGGGGAATACCAAGCAGGTTTGTAAGATTTTAAAATCAAGCTATAGAGGATCTGACAGCACATTGAGTACATAGGGATAATTGACCATGATGGAGGGCGGGCTGAAGGCAGTACTGGCGGGTATTATAACTGACGCTGATCAGTCAGGGGCATTTTATTTCAAAAACTAACCGGATATCACTGATTTCAAATATACTTTGTCAGTTAAATTCAAATTTCACAGGAATTTTAACCCACATTGCTTCAGGCACGCCATTTTTTTTACCTGGTTCAAAGAGCCAGTTTTTAACAGTTTTGAAAGCCTGGTTATCAAGGGATTTATATCCGCTGGACTTAAAAATCTTTAAAGAGTTAACTTTACCTTTTTCTGAAACCAGCACAATTAGTTCGACTGTTCCCACGTAGCCTCTTTTTTTAGCGATAACAGGATAAACAGGCAAAGGGTTTTTCTTGTAAAGCGGTTTTGCAAATTCAATATGGGCATCTTGCTGTTTGATATTTTCTTTTTTTTGAGGAATTGTTTTTTTTAAGGTTGCAGGTTGCACTTGAAAATTTTGATTTTTGACCGCGTTGATCGGCTTTGCTTCAACCACTTTAACAGGATTTGATTCTTTCTCTATCACTTCTTTTTGTTTCACCTTTTTTTCAGGCTTAGCCAGATCTTTTTTTTTAAGAATATTATTGGTTTTCTTTTTCGGGGTAATAGATAAGGTTTTTTTGGGATTAGGTATGATTTGTTTTATTTCGTTTGATGAATTGGTTTCTTTTACATGTTTGTCTGGTTTAAGAGGTGTTTTTTCTATTATAGGCTGCCTGTGGGAGAGAGTGACCATAACCGGTTTGATTTTTTTGGGTAAAATTTGGTTTTTTTTTAATAAGTTGGGCATATATGCCATCAAAGCGACATGAAATCCGATGGCAACTATGGCAGATACAAAAATACGCCTCATTTTTAAATTGTGTCTTTCGGGTCAGTCTGTAAGGAAATCTGATCCAGCCCCGCCATTCTGATTTTATCTAAAACTTTAAAAAGAGTTTGATAGGTGATAGTTTTATCTGCAAAAAGAAGGACACTTGGTTTTTTTTCTTTTTTTACCGTTTGTTCAAGAATCCGGGTTAAATGTTCCAGGTCAACCAGCTCTTTGTTGACAAAGATGAAGTTGTCTTTATTTATGGTAACAGACAGAATCGTATCTTTTTCAGGGTTGCCAACAGATGATTCAGGCAGAGTGACCGGCATACCTTTGTGCACGGCCATGGAGAGCATGGTATAGATAAAAACGACCAGAAGAAGGAAAACAACATCAATCAAAGGCAGCATTTCGATCCTGGGTTTATTGTTTTCAGGTAATAAAATTTTCATTTCATTTCTTTCGGGGTGTTTTTTTTGTTAAGCAGAATCTGTTCATAAACAATTTCAAAGCTGGTGGCATATTTTTCCATGATGCCTGCTGCCCGTTTTATCCTTGAATTGAAGTAGTTGTATGGAAAAACCGTTATGATGGAAATAGATAGGCCTGCCGCAGTTGTTATCAGGGCCTGTGCGATACCGCCTGTTATAGCCTGGGGGTTTTCGATCCCTGATGTTCCCAGCATGTCAAAGGAATTGATGATTCCCATAACAGTACCCAATATGCCCAGAAGCGGGGCAACTGTTATCATGGTATCCAGCACCCCCATAAACCTTTGCATACGATAGATCTCGTCTGCGGCTGCTGATTCCATGGCCTTGATCAGGGAATATTCACGATGAAGAATCCCGCTTATAATTATTCTGATGACATAATTGTGTGAACCCGATGCCTTTTGGCGAACAAGATCCCAATCACCTTGACTGGTAAGCTTTAAAACTTCATCCAAAAGTTTTTGATTTCTCTGCATGCCAATCCCAATCCAGAAAAATGTCCGCTCAATGATAATGGTCAAAGAAATGATTGAGCACAACAGCAAAGGATACATGATGGGCCCACCATTATTAAATATTTCAATCATAAGACAGGATTCTCCTTTTTATTTAAAGCATTTTGGCTAACAAGAAAGACACATGGCTTTTTTGACACGGGGTTTTTTTGGATCAATACTCTTGCATTGTAAACTTCCTGTATCGATTTTTCAGAAAGAACTTGTTCGCAGGTCCCGGTTTGATAAATGGTTCCATTTTTTCCATTGAGCAAAACAAGCCTGTCAGAATATTCTGCTGCCAGGTTCAAATCGTGAAGAACTATCAGCACAGAAAGAGAGAGCTCTTTTTTAAGGGAGCTTATCAATTCAAGAATTTGAATCTGGTGTGTAATATCAAGATGGGATGTCGGTTCATCAAGAATCAGAAGCATGGGCTCCTGGGTTAAAGCCCTGGCAATGGCTGCAAGTTGCCTTTCTCCTCCGCTTATTTCATTGATGGGGGCGTGCGCAAGTTTTAAAATGCCAGTAAGCTCCATATATTTATGGGCCAGTGCCATGTCTTTTGCGGTTTCAAAGAATTGATATTTTTTAAAAAAAGGCAGTCTTCCTAAAAGGACATATTCTTCAACACTCATGGAAACAGGTTCCGGGGACTGCATGACTACGGCAATATGTCTGGCTAATTGCTTGTTTGACATTGTTTGAATATTTTTACCTTTTATATAAATATTTCCTTTTTCAGGCTTGTTTATCTTTGAAATGATTTTTATCAGCGTTGTTTTTCCACAGCCATTAGGGCCGATGATTGAAATGAATTCGCCTGGATTTGTTGAAAAACTTATATCTTTTAGTACACTTTTTTCGTGGTATTTGAAGCTTAAGTTATCAATGAAGAGAATCTGGCTCATAAGGTCACCTGCTTTCTTGAAAGCACCCAGATGAAAATAACTCCGCCTATGATGCCTGTTATGACACCTACAGGAAGTTCAAGCGGGGATATTACAACCCTTGCAATCACATCACATAGAACTAAAAATGCAGCACCGGCCAGAAATGAACTGATTAGAAGTATTCTATGGTCCGGCCCTGCTATCATGCGCATGAAATGGGGAACAATAAGGCCTGCAAACATGATGATGCCAGCAACAGATACGCTTAATCCCGTTAAAAAGGATGCAATTATAAATAAAAACTTTTTAGTTCTTGTTGTATTGACACCCAGATTTGCAGCTTCGTCTTCACCCAGAAGCAGGGCATTTAAATCAAAGCAGAAAAAATACGAGACCACAAGCCCGGCAAGGGAGCCGAAAAGCGCTATTTTTATTAAAATTGTGTTGGGTTCATCAAGGGAGCCCATGATCCAGAGAACAATATTTTGAAGATCATCGGTTTTTGAGACAGCCATGAGCAGCATGACCAGGGAGGAGGCAACATAGGAGATCATAACACCTGTTAAAAGCATCCTGTTGGACTTGATGTCTTTTGTATTATTGTTCAAATAATAAACAAGAAAAATGACAAGACTTGCTCCTAAAAAGCCTGAAAGAGGATATGCGATAATGCCTATTTTGCCATAAAAATTAAAAACGATATTGATGCATACACCAAGAGACGCTCCTCCTGAAATGCCAAGGGTATAAGGTTCAACCAGGGGGTTTTTAAACATTCCCTGGAGCAGGACGCCGGCAAGGCTTAATGCTCCGCCGATTGAAAGGCCTAATATGATTCTTGGCAATCGTATGCCTAAAAGGATACTGTAATCACTAGTTCCTTTGCCATAAAAAAGGATATGGGGGATGTCTTTTAATTGGATGCATGCACTGCCAGTGCACAGTGCCAGTAGACTCACAAGAATGACCAGGGCAATGAGGATGATTAAAATAATAGACCAGCGCTTTATCCTGTTTGGTTTCATTTTTTTATATCAGCTCCGGATTTTTAATCGTGGGTTTTAAGTCAATATTAGGATGGATTAAAGACAAAATCTGTTTTAAACCTTTTACAAAGGTAACAGGAGTCGGGCTTAAGATAAGTTCAGGATTCAGAACATAGATCTGGTTTTTTATGGTGGCATTTAAAGAAGTAAATTTCATCCAGCTTTGTCTTTCTATTTCTCCGGCTTTTTTATCTGTTCCCATGGTTGCAATTAAAATAAGGTCTGGATTTTCCTTAAGGACTGTTACTCTGCTGTATATTCCTGATTTTTCATTTTCAGCAATATTTATTCCACCGCCATATTTAATATATTCATTGATAAAGGTGTCTTTATTGGCAGAATGCAAGGGTTTCATGCCGATCTGGATAAATACCTTTTTTTTAGGAAGACCTGCTGTTTTCAGTTTAATGGCTTCAACCTCTCTTACAGCAGCTTCTATTATTTTTTTTGCCATGTCTGTCTGCCCGAGAGCCTTGCCGATTGTCATTGTGATCGCACACATTTGAGGAAAGGTTTGGGGGTTTTGGATTTT
>JAQICW010000656.1 GCA_027858355.1 Desulfobacula sp. | reverse complement strand
CAGACATTGTCAAAAATAGTCTGTTATGCCATTATTGCCAATTTGTTTTTCTTTTTGTGTGAAGTCTTTGTTGTCTATTATTCCAATATTCCCGGACATAAAGCCCATATCCAGTATCTCTTGTTCGGATATCACGGATATACTGCCCTTGTCCCCTGGATGTGGACCAGTCTGACCCTCATGGGAACAGGAGCAGTTTTTCTGCTTATTCCACAATTGAGAAACAATAAAACCCTTTTGCCTGTCACCTGTGCCATGATCGTTTTCGGTGCATGGATTGATAAGGGCCTGGGTATGATATCAGGCGGGTTTGTCCCCTCTCCTTTGCACCATGTAACAGAGTATGCCCCGACAATACCGGAAATCATGATTACCCTGGCGGTTTATGCCACAGGTTTCCTGGTTCTGACCATTCTTTATAAACTGGCAACCCGGGTGAAAGAAGAGGTCCGCGGATAGTTTGACCCTTGTGACCCTTGGGGGGACAGATTTAAAATCTGTTCCCTTATTTTTGATCTTTATTCAGGGGAGTTTCTTTGATGGAACTCCCCTGGTTTATTCATAGGAATGCCTGGTTTTGGAACAAAAAAAAAATGAATTCCTGGCTGCATTGTATGAGAAAAACTTTCAGAATGCTGAGCAGATCTATATTGATATTGTCAAACACGCAGAAAGCCAATCAGAATTCAGTGAAAACATCCAAAAACTGTTAAACCAGATACAGACCATTTTTAAAAGATTCAAACCTGCTCTACTACAGCACGGAACGCCGAGGATCAAGGAATACAATAACCGTCTTAAAAACCTGCTTTTAGCTGCCACTAAACAATCCTCTGCCAATATCCTTAATATAAATTTTCTGTCATGGGAAACAAAACTTGGTTTAAGCCCTCACCAGAAAGACCTGCTGTATAAAACCGCCATGAATTTTCAATTGACATCAGGATGCAGCAATTATTGCCGGCGATGCAATGACTGGGCATTACCCGGCGTCAGATCACATTTTTCCCATAAAGCTGTCCTGAAAATTCTTAAGCATATGGCAGATCAAGGCAATGACGAAATTTCTCTTTATGGCGCTTCAGATCCCCTTGACTGGGAACAGGATGAGAAAACCATATCCAATATCATTGACTATCTGGGCACATTACCACTTGAATACAGTCTGTTAACAAAGGTTCCTAAGGGAAAGGAATCCTTATTAAAAACGCTCTTAAAAAAACATTCAAACCTTTCTGTGAGCATCACTTCAAAAAATAAAGCCCGCATAAAAAAAATTGAGCAGGATTTTGGGAGCCCTGTCAGCAAGCAGCATGATCTGGACGAGTTATTGATCCCGGCAGGCCTGGATGAAGATTTTGCTACCATAAAACCTTCCATAACAGATGGATATGGTGCGGAGATAACCCCAGATGGTGGGTTTATCATTATTCCTACCTTTACCAGTGCATTACACCTTTTTGGACATAAAAAAATCAGCGTTACATCCGAAACAAACTTTTTTCCTGCCAAAAAAACCGGTCGACAAGCCCTGCTTGTGGATTATTTCAAACCCCTTGAGGGGTATGACTTAAATAAAACACAACGCTTTTTGACTCGCCTGCTTGATGTACAGATTGAGTCTATCATCCTTGACAATGGTACAGAAGAATTGACTCCACCAGGAATGAGAAGCCTTAAAGAGTATCTTTCAATATTTGAAGAAAAAGCTCGGCTTCAAAGGAAAAAAATGACATCTTCTGTAATGAGACGATTAAAAAAACAATTTCTTTCAAACATTTCTTTTAAAAACCTATCTCAAAAAACCAGAATTTTATATTTAAAAAAGATTTCCCGCCATCTGAATTTGTGCAAAAAAGAAAATTGCCTGTTGTCAAAGCTGTCTGCTGTTTCTTTTTTTCTTGAGTCAATCTTTATCTATGCACAAAAAAATGAGATCAAAATAAAAATAATGCGATTCCTATTAAAAGATGAAATAGAGCATGCCTTTAATATTTACAAGAAACCTATTAAACCAATAACAAATCGGCCCCCGGAAGAGCTTTTAATTGACCCTGATATTGATTCTTTTGATATTTTCAGGTTTTATATTTTCTGCCTGCTGAATAAATATAATGGTCTGGCTATATGTGAATTTATAAGATCCTATCCATCCTCTTATGACCCTGTTGCAGACATTTTTGTTCAATCTTCACGATCTGATTAAAACTTTGGTAACATTAATTTTATACCCGATATTCTCTTTTTGATCAGTTCCGGAAATTTATGATTGAAAAGGATGGACG
>JAQICW010000176.1 GCA_027858355.1 Desulfobacula sp. | reverse complement strand
AGACAGATTAACGGCAAACGGTATTTTCTCACAGGAGATATCGGGAACATCGATGAAAACGGATATATAACCATCACAGACCGTAAAAAGGACATGATCATTGTTGGCGGCTTTAATGTATATCCAAGAGAAGTGGAAGATATTCTATATACCCATCCCAAAATAGAACTTGTGGCTGTAGTAGGCGTGCCTGACGAAAAAAGTGGAGAAAAAATAAAGGCTTTTATTAAATTCAAACAAGGACAGACAGCAAAAATAGAGGAAATAACCGAATTATGTAAAGAAAACATGGCCGGTTATAAACGGCCCAAATTTATTGAATTCAGGAATGAAATTCCCCTGTCAAATATTGGAAAAGTCCTCAGACGTGTTCTCAGGGATGAAGAGAAGGAGTCTGTCGGATAATATTAATCACCTCACTTGCAATAGTGAGACCGAAAACGCCAGGAATCCAGGATACAGTTCCAATGGGTGGTCTTGTGCGACCATGATCCAACACTGCATCCTGTGCATCTTCAGATTTGTAGGGCTGTTTGTTTAATGGTTTTTCAATGGAATAAACAGCCCTTACCCCTTTATAAAGCCCCCGCCTGTGCAATCGTTGCCTGACAACCCTTGCCAGAGGACAAATGCAAGTCTCGCTGATATCTCCTGTTCTTATCATGGAGATATCAGTTCTGCCTCCAGCGCCCATGCTGGAAACCACAGCAAGGTTCATCTGCCTTGCGCTGACAATCAGGTTTATCTTTGAATTAAGGCCATCTATGGCATCCACCACCACATCAATATTGGCGGACAGGAGATCCTCAAGGCTCTGGGCATTAACAAAAGACTTGTGGATATCCACATTGCATCGTGGGTTAATATCTTTCACACGTTCATAGGCAAGATCGGCTTTTTCTCTGCCAATGGTAGAATTTAATGCAAAAAGTTGCCGGTTGATATTAGAGGCATCCACTTTATCAAAATCAATGAGACGTAAATTCCCGACCCCTGTGCGGGCAAGGGCTTCAATTGCAAATGACCCCACGGCACCCAGACCAAAAACAGCCACTGTTGCATTTTTTATCTTTTCCATACTCTTTGTTCCAAGAAGCTGCTCTGTCCTTGCAAATTGATTCATTTTTGATTTTTTTTCCCCTCCAAGACAGGATGAAATACTTTTAAACTATTCTTATATGCATGGTTTGAAAATTCTTCAAATGCCATGCCAATTCTATTAGATGCAATCTGGGCTATGGCCGGCAGATTTTTGGGTTCATTGAGTCGGGATGCTTCTGGTTCCAGTAAATGTTCAGGCAGATAAGGATAGATATCAGGTGTATCTGTTTCCAGGACAAACCGATCTTTAGAAACCATTTTCAATGCATTCACAACTTTTTTAGCATTAGGATTTGTCACTGACCCGGAAAAAGAAATATACAAACCATATTTTTCAAACAATGGAATCATGTCTGCTGAGCCAGAATAAGAATGTATTAATCCTGGAACTTTTAATTTTCCTGTTTTTTTTAAAATATGTATAAAAGTATCCCAGGCGTTTCTCACATGAATATTAATGGGACGTTCAAGTTCTCTTGCAAGTATAAGATGATGCAAAAATACATTAATCTGTGCCTCCCGGTCACAGGTTTTATCTGTAAAATCAATCCCTGTCTCACCAATCCCGGAAGGATAGGTTAAAAGATAGTGTTCCAGCCCTTCTTTCCATTGACGGGATATACTGCCCACAAACCATGGGTGAATCCCGAAACAAGGTAAAATAGAATCAAAATCCTTTGACAGCTGAGCCGTTAATTCAAAATTATCTTCCATTGTGGCGCAGGAAACCATGTAATGAACATTTTCTATCCTTGCACGGTCCTCTATCCATGGGATATCTGAAATTATCCGTGGATCATGAAGATGGCAATGTGAATCAAAAAAAAACATACTTTATATATATCGCATAAGGCATAATGAGTAAACAACTCATCAAGCCTTATGCAGGGTAATCGTAAATAATTTATTGATATTAAAAAATCATGAGGTTACTTTTCTGACAAATACTGACCTCTTGTTTTATACTCATCCATTGCATCGGGCGGCACCATGCTTCCACCCGTTCCCCATACAATATGAACTGCATTTTTCATTTTATGATTAAGGCCGTTTTCCTGGAGATATTTTTTCCCTTCAGAGCTTTTTAATAATCGAGCAGGCCCCGGGATTCCAGCTATAGCAGACGGCTCCATGAAAACATTTTCAGTATCATAAAGATGCTTTAACAAAATATACAACAACTCATCTTCAACAGTATATATCCCGCTGATTAAATTTTTCAGTGTTTTTCCCACAAACGCTGAAGGTCTTCCAACAGCAAGCCCGTCTGCTTCTGTAACATTATCAATCCCAAAATCCTGCACACAGATTTTATCATGCTGCCGGGTCATCAAACCA
>JAQICW010000584.1 GCA_027858355.1 Desulfobacula sp. | reverse complement strand
GGATTCAGGAATCCCCAGACTGTTTAAATCAGCTTATCAAATGGGTGCTGTTAAACAGCGGATGAAAATATATGCTGCAGGAGGAGCAGAAATTCTTGATCAGAAAGGGTTTTTTAATATTGGCAAAAGAAATTTTATGGTCCTGAAAAAATGTTTTTTAAAAACAATGTGATGATCAATAAGCAGGATGTGGGTGGGAATGTAAACCGAACTGTCAGGATTGAAATCGCAACAGGGGATATTTATGTCAAAACTTCCGGATCAAAGGAGGTGAAAATATGACAACACTCCAGAAACTCATGAAGGAAATTAAAAATTTACAGCCGATTCCTGCCGTTGCCAGTCAGCT
This sequence comes from Desulfobacula sp., assembly GCA_027858355.1. Next base: position 5,134 of record JAQICW010000584.1, on the reverse strand, counting down.
TCTAAAGGTAGTGGATGACCCTGACAGCTCCATGGAAGATATTGCCAATGTGATCCAATATGATCCTGGTATCACAGCCAGTGTTTTAAAAACCTGTAATGCGGCTTATTTCGGGCTTAAACATCCGGCAGAATCCATAAAAGATGCCGTCAATATGCTGGGTACAGACCAGGTTAGTGAACTTGTTTTGCTTAAATCAGGGGCCAAAGCCCTTGGGGGCAGCCAGCAGGGGTATGGTCTGGAAAAAGGAGATATGTGGAAAAATTCTGTCTCTTGTGCCGTGATTGCAAAGCAGGTGGCTGTTAAATTTTCTTTTAAAAATAAAAACACGATATTTACCTCTGCCCTGATAAAAGATATAGGTAAAACTATTTTGGAAAGTCATGTATCTGATTCTTCCCATAGGATTAAAGATCTGGTTGAAAACAAAAACTTCAGTTTTAGAGAAGCTGAGAAAAAAATATTGGGTATTGATCATGCAGAACTTGGGGCCATGATTGCAAAAATGTGGAAGTTCAGTCCGAAAATGATCAAAATAATCCAAAACCATCATTTGCCCGATGAAACCATGATCAAGGATAAAGAAATTGCTGTTGTATACCTTAGCGACTGCATCTGCATGATGATGGGAAGTGGTGTGGGCTCGGACGGTCTTTCATATCGGTTTAAAGCAGATGTCATGGAGGAACTTGGTTTGTCAGGAGATGATGTTGCAATGATTATTGCAGAGTTTGGCATGAATATGAAAGAGATTGAAGATTTATTACACATCGTTTAATAATAGGACCCATTGCCCTGGCGGGCACAATCGGATGAAAGTAATGAGTGGTGAGTATTGGGTATTGAGGGCAGCTAAATTGACAGGTTGGTTCTCATGACTCATAACTCATAACTCATAACTCATATCCCACTACTTTCCTATAAAAAGAACAGGAAGGAAATAATGTCATATTCAATACTGATAGTGGATGATTCTCTGCCCATGCGTTCTGTGATAAAAAGAACCTTTAAAACTGCAGGGTATGCAGGTTCAGAGTTCCATGAAGCTGCCAACGGCCAAGAGGCACTTGAACTCATGAAAAACAGGTGGATTGATATTGTAATGACGGATTACAATATGCCGGTCATGAATGGCATGGAATTTATCAAAACCATTAAAAAGTATGATCTTTTAAAGGATATCCCGGTGGTTGTAATCTCCACAGAGGGCAATAAAGAAAAAGTTAAAGAGTTCATGGACGCTGGAGCAGCCGGATATATCCCCAAACCCTTTACCCCTGAAACCATCAGGGATTTACTAAATAATATCCTTGGAGAAGTAAGCTATGATGAAGATTCTGACGACAGCGATGACGACTTCGACTTCTGAAGTCATGGAGACCATGTTCTATTTACCGGTTGAATTTGGGGAAGAATCAACAATTGGTAACAGCCGGATTTTAAGCATAAAGGATAAAAATGTCCCCAATCTGGCCTGCCAGCTTGCATTTATTGGTGATTTTTCAGGATGCCTTACCCTTTTGATTCCCAAAGATCTTCTTTCTGAGATGACTGAAAGCTTTATGGGCGAATCCCGGGAAGACCTTGAAGATGAGCATCTTACGGGCACGCTAACGGAAACCCTGAACATGATCTGCGGTAATGCATTGAGTCGCATAGATTCAAAAAAGCCTTTTGACCTGGATATCCCCAGGGTGATTGATGAATCCACCATCTTGAATACCCAAATGTTTACCATTGTTAATACCCCTGACTCCATGATGGCAATTTCCATAATGATTAATTGATTGAAATTAGATATGAAACTGGATTTAAAAAAAGACATTAGAGTTCTTGTGGTTGATGATTCAGCTGTTGTAAGAAAGGTTTTTACCGAACAATTGTCTAAACAGAAGGGCATCGTTGTTGTGGGGGCAGCACCAGACCCCTATGTTGCCAGGGACAAAATCGTTAAACTGAAACCAGATGTGATCACCCTTGATATTGAAATGCCCCGCATGGACGGCATAACATTTTTAAAAAAGCTGATGAAGCATTTTCCCCTTCCAGTAATCATTGTCAGCTCTTTAACTTCCAAGGGGAGTAAAATAGCCCTTGAAGCACTCTCCCTGGGAGCCCTTGAAGTAATTGCCAAGCCCAGTGCTGCTTATTCTGTGGGTGATATGAGCATCCAGCTGGCAGAAAAAATCAGAGCGGTATATGGAGCAAAATTGAGTCCTGTATCCTCCCAGAAAACTGAGAAAAAACCCATGGCCGTTATGGAATCAAAGGCCCTTACCGCCACCACAAATAAAATTATCGCCATTGGTGCTTCCACAGGAGGAACAGAAGCCATCAAAAATGTTCTGACCCGGCTTCCGGCAAATACTCCTGGAATTGTGGTTGTCCAGCACATGCCTGCAGAATTTACAACTTCATTTGCCGCAAGACTCAATGATATGTGCCAGATGAGGGTAAAGGAAGCCCAGAATGGCGACAGGGTAATAAACGGCCAGGTCCTGATAGCACCGGGCAATTTTCACATGATATTCAAACGAAGCGGTGCCAGCTATTATGTAGAAGTTAAAAAAGGTCCCCTTGTCCATTACCAGAGGCCTGCTGCAGATGTTCTGTTTAGATCCGTTGCCAGATATGCCGGGGCCAATGCCCTTGGCATTATTCTTACGGGCATGGGAAAAGATGGTGCTGCCGGAATGCTGGACATGAAAAAAGCAGGGGCCATTAATATTGCCCAGGATGAAAAATCCTGTGTGGTTTTTGGAATGCCCAAGGAGGCAATCAATATGGGTGGTGTTGATCATGTTCAGGATATCCATAGTATTGCCCAAAAAGCCATTTCTCTTTTGGGTAAAATGTGATTGTTTTACAGACAAATGGAAAATATTTATGGTATCTGAAACTAAAATAAATCCAGATCAGTTTAAAAAACTTTCCAGGATTGTTTATAAAGAATCCGGCATTGTTCTTGATGAAAAAAAATATAGCCTTCTGGTTGCAAGAATATCCAAAAGAATGCGGCTGACAAATATATCCTCTGTGTCTGATTATATTCAAGAGATATCAAACAATCCCGATGAATTCCTTGAATTTATCGATGCCACCACAACCAATCATACTTATTTTTTCAGGGAAAATAAACATTGCGAATATCTCATCAAGACACTTGATAATAAAAAACCCTTAAAAATCTGGAGTGCTGCATCCTCCAGCGGGGAAGAAGCTTTTTCCCTGGCTGTTCAATTGCTGGCCAATTCATTTTCATTTAATATCTATGCGTCTGATGTCTCTGATTCAATGCTGACATTGGGACGAAGAGGTATTTATCCAAAAGACAAAGTAAAAACTGTGCCCCCTTCCATTCTGCATACCTATTTTCAAAAGGGAACAGGCAAATGGAATGGCCATGTCAGGGTGAAACCCCAGGTCCAGCAATATGTTAAATTTGAGAAATTTAACCTGCTGTACAGCACTCCTTCTGATACCTTTGACATTATTTTCTGCAGAAATGTAATGATTTATTTTGATAATCCAACAAGGCAAAAAGTGGTAAGCACTCTAGGCAGGGCTTTGAATCCAGGGGGATATTTTTTTGTGGGAATGTCTGAAAGCCTTACCGGGCTTGAGCACAACCTGGATACTGTTTTTCCCAGTGGATATAAGAAAAAATGATTTGTCGGCAAATCAGGATTGTTTATTTAATGAATAGATTAAAAGGGAGCATATGAATAAGGACTATTCTGAAGAGTTAATATCAACCAATTATTTTCTGCAGCCTGGATATATTTTTGTGCCAAACCAAAATATCACCATATCCTCAGTCCTGGGGTCGGGAGTTTCTGTCTGTATTTTTGACAGAAAAAAACTTATTGGTGGAATGAATCATTTTCAATTTCCTTATATGGGAACAAAAGGAAAAACCACTGCTTTGTATGGTAATGTTGCCACTATTACATTGGTAAGAATGATGCTGGCCCATGAATCTCCCAAAAAACATCTGGAAGCACAAATATTTGGAGGAGCCTGTAATCCAAAACAAAATGATAAGGATATTGGCAGGGAAAATATTGAAATAGCCCGAAAGACATTGTTAAAAAGTAGAATCCCCATCTTATCGGAAGATGTGGGCGGAGAAAAGGGAAGGAAAGTGGTGTTCAATACCCGTACCAATGAAGTGGCTGTTTTAAAAGTGGATACTTTGCGGGATATTGACTGGTTTCCATACCAATAAGTTTTGTTAAGCCATTAATAGGACAAAAAGCAAACAGGATCAAAACCAGATAGGATGAAAAGTAAACAGGATAAAAATCAAACAGGATGAAGAATTAAACAAGATGAAAATCAAACAAAATGAACATATTAAGATGAAGATTATTCTTCCTGTTCTCACGTTTTTTACATTCATCATTATAGTTTTTCTGGCTGGCGTAATCAACATCCAGAAAATGTCTAACAAAGAAAATGTACAACAAAGGGTAAAAGGAGCTGGACAGCTCTTCCAGGAATATTTATCAACAGAAGCAAGGTTTTTAACAGCCCAGATTAATATAATTAAAGAGAATCAAAATTTCCAGCACTCATTTTTATTAAAAGATAGAGAAGCATTATTTAAAAAGACAAAACCTGTTTTTGATGATCTGCTTTCCCAGTACAAGATTACACACTTTTATTTTACCGATCTTTCCAGGATAAATTTTCTGCGTGTGCATAATTTTGAAAAACACAGTGATGAAATTAACCGGTTTACCATGGTAAAGGCCCAAAAAGAAAAAACCACAATTTCTGGTATTGAATTAGATCCCTTTGGCACCTTCACTCTTCGGGTCGTCCATCCCTGGATCATTAAGGGAAAACATGCAGGATACATTGAGCTTGGCATGGAAATTACGCACATTGCACCCAGTGTGAAAAAGATTATAGATTTGGAGCTTATTTTTATTATTAAAAAATCTGAGCTCAACCAGGACAAATGGGAACAAGGACTTGCAATGATGGGGAAAAAGGGGAACTGGAATCTATTCCCTGATAGTGTTGTTATGGATTCAACCCTGGACTACCTGCCATTAGAAATAAAAAAACAATTATCCCTTATCCATGAAAAACATTCAGGTATAATCTCCACCACCCCCACCACCAC
>JAQICW010000522.1 GCA_027858355.1 Desulfobacula sp. | reverse complement strand
TCCGCTGGATCAGCCCTTTTTGTACCAGGGTGTCCATGGCCTGGCGAACAGTGGGCCTGCCGATTCCATATTTTTTGGCAAGACCTGTTTCAGAGGGGATCATCTGGCCGGGGGCATATATGCCGGACTGGATCCATTCCATAATAATGTCTGCAAGCTGGTGATACAAGGGTATGGGTGACTGGGGATTGAGCATGTTCGATTCCTTTGCCATTAATATCAATGGGAAGGATAGTAGATTGTATTTGTCAAGTTGTCAAGACATTATACAGCAATTCTTAATCTGGAGCTCAATTGACTCTCGCTTTTTAAAAGAGTATGATTAAATCATACTTTTACGGAGGGTCATATATGCAGCAAGAAAAAGCCGAAAGAATTACAATCACTTTGCCGCCCGATATGCTGGCCTCTATCAAAAAAGAGGTTAGCTCAGGCACCTATGGTTCAACGAGTGAACTAATAAGGGAAGCCATGAGAATCTGGCAGAAAAGAGAAGAAGAGTACAAAGCAAGAATTTCTTTAATCCGTGAACGCCTGGCACATTCAGAGCGAAGCGGTGAACCTGTGCCGTTTAATACAGCTTTTAAAATCATCGAGGAGCTACACCAACAACGGGTAAAGAAAGAAGTCTAATGAAAACATATAAAGTCTATTTGATGCCGGATGCAATCAAAGACCTTGAACATATCTATGAATATATTTCAGCGCAAAGTGGCTTTCCTGAAAGAGCTTGGGCATACATTGAAAAGCCTAGACTCAAATGTCAGAAGTTAGAAACGACACCTCTAAGAGGGCAGCAACGCAACGACTTAATGAATGATTTAAGAATCTATCCCCTCAATAAAAAAAACCGTTGTAGCTTTTGTCGTTGATGAAGACCTGCAGGCGATTAGGATTCTAAATATATTCTATGGGGGTAGAGATTATGAAGTTATTATGTCAACCTCAAGGGCATAACAAAAAATTAGATCACATTTTAGCAGAGTTTTAAAAATTTGTTTCCTGGATTTAGACGGCTATAAGATGTACTCCAATAACCCAATTGATGACATAGGACAATATTTCAGCAAGCTAAAAGAGCGGCTCAGTTTTTCTTCGATTAAATTCAGACCCGGCATGGGAGTTAGCCTCCTGGTTGCCTTGGCAGTGTTGGTGTATGTCTGTTATAATTCGTTTTTTGTTTATGTTCATCCCTATGAATACGGGATCAAGGTAGTCAGGATCGGTATGGACCGCGGGGTTCAAAAAGACAGCTATGGCGCCGGTCTCGCCTTTGTCCTGCCCTTCGGGCTCCAGCAGATCTACCTTCTGCCCAGGGGAATCCAGGTGCTGGAATTGACCAATTCCCCTGAAACCGCAGCAGGGGGGGGCCAGAAAAGACAGGGCCGCCCATATCCAGACCTCGGACGGATTTTTTGTGGATGTGGATGTTTCCATGCTCTACCACATCAAAGACCCGTATCTTGTTTTTACCACCATTGGGCCCGGCACTCTGTATGAAGACAACGGCATTATCCCCAAAGCCGAGCCTGCCTTAAAAGAGACCCTGGGAAAACTGACCACTGAAGAATTCTATAACAGCCCCATGCGGGTTAAAAAAGCCGAAGAGGCGAAAGACCAGCTCAACCGGGAATTAAACCCCAAAGGGATAGTGGTGGATGAGGTACTGGTTCGCTATTTTAAATACAGCCCGGAAATCCAGAAGAATATTGAAGAAAAAAAACTCCAGGACCAGATGGTCTTTACCAACCAGGCAGAGGCCCGGGCAGCCAGAGAAGAGGCTGAACTCAAAAAGATCGTCCAGGAAGGCATGGTCATTTCTGCCGTAGAAATTGAAAAGGGCAAGGCCTATGTTACAAAAAAGATTGCAGAAAAAGACTTTTATGTCCGCAGTATAAAAGCCAATGCCGACCTTCTGGTCAAGCTTGCCGAGGCAGAGCGGGTGAGCCTGAGAAACGATGCCCTGAAAGGAATCGGTTCCGACCGCATGGTGGCCTTGAAAATAGCAAAAGTCTATAAGGGCCTGGACCTGATTATCCTTCCCAGTGACGGGTTGCAGGGTGTTAACCCGCTGAACCTGGCCAACACCCTGCAATTGTTTGATATTCTCAAAGGAGAAGACAAATGAAACGCTTGCTCATTTTTTTGATATTGATGCTCATGGCAGTTGCAACAACAGGATGTGTCCCCCATACCACCGGGGAAACCGAGGTCGGGGTCAGGACCCGCAAACTGGCTTTTTGGAGTCAAAAGGGGGTGGAAGATCGGATCTATACCCCGGGCGGCACTTATTTTTTCCTGCCCTTTATTAATGACTGGAATGTATTTGATACAAAACTTCAGAACCTGGAAATGACATATTCCAAAGCCAGGGGAGACCGCAGAAGCCAGGATGACCTTGTGTTTAAAACCACGGACGGAAATGATATCAGTCTGGATGTCATCATTGCCTATCGCATTGATGCGGCAAAGGCCCCCTATATCCTTCAATATGTGGCAAAGGATGATGCCACCCTGCGGGACACCATTGTCAGGACCGTTGCCAGGAGCAAACCCAGGGACATTTTCGGTGAACTCAAAACCGAAGCCTTCTATGTGGCCGATGCCAGGGAAACCCAGGCCAACAAGGCCAACAAGGCCAGGGAGGCCCTTGAACAGATTCTGGGACCCATGGGCATTATTGTGGAAAAAGTATTGACCAATGACTATCGGTTTAATGCAGAATATACCAAGGCCATTGAAGACAAGAAAGTGGCGGATCAGCAGGTGGAAAAAAACAAATCTGCCCAGCACGCGGCCACTGAAGAATACAAACGGAAACTGGAAGAGGCCAAGGGCGAGGTCGATAAAATGGTGGCTGATGCCGACGGCCAATATCTTAAAGACAAGATCGAAGCCGATGTCTACCAGGAACAGCAGCAGCTTCTGGCCAAAGCCATCCAGACCGAAGGGATTGCCGATGCCAAGGGTATCCGGGAAATGAACAATGCCCTGGCCGGCTCCGGCGGCGAGGCCATTGTAAAGCTGAAAATTGCGGAGTCCCTTGCGGGTAAGAATAAGAAGATTATATTGCTGCCCGTATCCGAGGGCGGGATGAATCTGAAAACCACGGACATCAACCGGCTGATCGAAACGCTTGGGGTTAAATCGCTTTCCGGTAAGCCATAAGGAATGTAAGATGAAAGACAAGACCATTTGGGAAATTATTGATCTATGCATCGCCATCAATCAGAAGGCCTTTCAGATATATATTAAACTGTCCGAAGCAGAAGAAATTAATGACCTGAAGGTGTTCTGGAACCGGATGGCCAAGGAGGAAAAAATTCATGCAGGTTTTTGGGACATGGTTAAAAAAACAGCCGGGGAATACCGGCTTCCCCAGATTTTTGATGATTCTGCGGCCACCAAAGATGAATTGGAATCGTTACTCCAGAAAATCAAGGTTCTCCTGAAACGCTGGGAAGCGACCCAAAGCATGAAAAATGCCCTTATCCTGGCGTACCGGCTGGAGTATTATATGCTGCATCCGACCTTTGAACTGCTATATCACGCATTAAAACCGCTGGCCGGGTCAGTTGATCCGGCAGATACCTATGACCGACATATCAAACGATTTATCGAAATGTTCATCCAATATGGAGATATAACCCCGGAGCTGGAACTCCTGGGTGAAACATTGCAGAGCTTATGGCATAGAAACAAGTCTCTTGTTGAAATGGCCATGGTTGACGGGCTGACTGGGTTACTAAACCGCAGAGGCTTTCTTATCCTGGCCAATGAATTGTCCTATCTGTCCCAAAGGAAAAAAGAAAACATGGGGCTTTTCATGATTGATATCGATCGTTTTAAAAAAATTAACGACACACATGGACATCCTATGGGCGATAAGGTGTTAAAGGCAGTTGCAAAATCCTTGAAAAAAAATATCCGGAAGTCGGATGTCCTGGGCCGATTCGGTGGTGAAGAATTTATCATTTTGTTCCCCGATATCCGTGCTGCAGCTTTGCCGCTGATTGCGGAAAAGATCCGGAAAGGGGTTGAGACAACCCGGACCGAAGGTATCCAGGTCACCATCAGCATTGGGGTCGAACAAGGGATCATTCAGGATGACCCGGAAAAAACCTTATTTTCCTGGATTTCAAAGGCGGATGAACGCTTATTCAAGGCCAAAACCAGCGGCAGAAACTGCGTTGTGTCCGGCCATCTCGAAGAGGAGCAGCCATGTTGATTGATCCGAAAAAGCAACCGGATAAAAATATCAGAGATAGGTTTTTTGAACTGTTCGGAAGGCCGGACAAAGGCAAAAAAAATCATAATGCCTTTCCGCCAAAGACAGCGGTGATTCCTTACAGCAGTTTCATGCAATCCCTGGTGGACGGGTATGTTTTTCGGGACGGCTGTCCGCACGGTGAAATGCCCGAACGACTCATCCAGCAGCATGGAAAATTGCGCATGCTGTTCGATATGAGCGATTTCCACGGCTGGGTGAAGTGTGAAGCGGAATCTGCCATTGTAATAAAATAACAGGAGATCTCTATGAAGGATCACGCGACCACAAATAAACCTGAATCCAAGATACAATCGAAGCCGGACGCAAAGGACGATCTGAAAGTTTTTGATTCAATAATTTAAGGAGGTAAACCAGATGATACGAAAAAGAATATTCTTTTTAATAATAATACTTTCAACTCTAATACTTTTTGCTTGTGCACAAGGTCCTAATAGGCCTATGGGTAACTGGGGCCATATGATGGGATACGGTTATGGCGGAGGATTTATGTGGTTAATAGTTCTGGCTTTAGTCGGTGTTGTTGTTTATGTCCTGCTTCAGGCCTCAAAATCAAAAGGTTCCGCTGGATCGATCACGGAAACATCTTTAGATATCCTGGAGAAGCGTTATGCAAAAGGCGAAATCACAAGAGAAGAATTTGATAGAATGAAAGCTGATATCAAAAATTAATGATAAAGGAAAAATTAACCTGTATAAACAAGATGAGGTTTTCGAGCGCTATTGATATCTTTTTTGTGGTTTCCATACAATAATATAAATTTTGCCGGGACCTTGAAACGCAGCCTGGAACAGTCTATTGCTGCCAGGGCGCATCAGATCCAACCCAATAGCTGGAAAGACCAACCCATTTGGCTGCGCATGGTTAGTTGGCTATGCTATGGTTTGGTCCGGTTCATGACAGGAATGACGGGTTATGCCCCGGGCAAAGATTCCGGACACATATGATCTAACGGTTCACATAACCTTTCTCATGTATCTGTTTTGTCAGGCTGTTTCAGAAAGAATAGCTTGTAGGGTCCAGTATCCGACGGACTTATTTTTATGGAGAATCAGCAAAAAGGCTTTTCAAGGACACCATTAAAGATTTTATAAAAAAAGGCTGTATATGACCTTTTGAGTATATGTGACCTTTTGTATATGGTTGCTGATGACTGGGTTGAAACTGCAAGCTATGATTATTTGTGCTGAAAAATCAATATCATGGGAAAAGTAACTCTGGGATTTTGAACCCTGGAACAATGATTGCTCTATATGTAAAGATAACCGGCGACCCGGAAGGATAATTTGTAATCAGACATGAAAGACAAAACTGGGAATTCAGACGGGAAACTTTAAAAAGGAATATTATTATGCTTAACAAAGCCAAAATACTAAAGGGGTACAAATTGAACAGCCTTGACGGAGACATAGGGAAGGTCAAGGAATTTTATTTTGATGACCTGCACTGGACGGTTCGCTACCTGGTGGCCGATACGGGGAACTGGCTTACGGGTCTGCAAGTGCTGATTTCTCCGTATGCATTGACCGGCGTGGACAAAGAAGAACAAAACATTGCTGTTGATTTGACAAAGAAGCAGATAGAGGACAGTCCTTCCTTGAACAGTGACAAGCCTGTCTCTCGACAATTCGAGGATTCCTTCCACGGATATTACGGATATCCGGACTACTGGGTCGGCTCATACATGTGGGGAACATATCCAGACATTGTGCGCGACCGTGAAGAATGGAAAGCCTTCACCAAAGATGACAAGGCATGGAATCCAAATTTGCGCAGCACCCAAGAGATGAGTGGTCATCATATCCAGGCCGCGGACGGTGAGATTGGCCATGTCGAGGATTTTATCATTGATGATAAGACATGGGCGATTCGTTATTTAATCATTGATACACGGAACTTTTGGCCGGGGAAAAAGGTCCTGGTCTCACCTCAATGGATCGAACGGATCAGTTGGGAGGAATCAAAAGTATTTGTCAATCTTCCCTGCGAGACCATCAAACAATCACCGGAATTTACAGAATAGGCCCTGCTGACCAGGGATTACGAAAGCAGGTTGTACCAACATTACAAACGACAGGGATATTGGCTCGATGAATCGCTTGTCAAAAATCATTCCCGTTGAAACAAACCGGAAAAAAAGGATTTGGACGAGTAAAGTTACAAATAAAACTAAAAATCGGAAAATTTGCTGAACTTTAAAAATTCAGTGAAAGAGGGAGCAAACGATGTTAATGAACATTATCAGAGCAGGAGGATACATAATGATTTTTAATGAATTGGCAAATCAAGTAAAAAAATAAGGCATTCACGAACAAAAGATATACGCCGAAACAGAAATCGTTCCCAATATTTATGAAATTTCAGAGAATACTGCAAGAGTCAGTGAGGAATTCAAAAAAAGTATTGGGGAGGCGGGTGAAGCCATCAGAACCATTTCTCATGAAACCACTGATACGGTATTGACTATCAATGAGACTGCTGAATATCTGGCAAACTATGCTCTGATGATCGGTGAAATTGTCAAGACCATTGTCAATATGTTTTCATCGAATGAGAAAAATATGAAATAAGCATATTTGATTCTGTACAAGGCATTTGTATCGGTCGTATCGGTAAGTGAACCGCCACATCAACAATGAAAGAGAGAAAAAACCATGAAAAAAATACTGCAAACTTTGTTACAGATATGCCTTGTTGCCTCTTTGTGTGTACCCGGCAAAGTTCTGTACGCATCTGATTTAGATGATCGTATCGAATCATCCGCAAAAGAGTCATACGTGTTCAAGAGCTACCTCAAGGATGAAAACATCCACATCCAGTCAAAAGAAGGCGCTGTAACCTTGACCGGGATGGTTTCAGAAGAATATCAAAAGTCACTGGCCGGCGATATGATGGTAAATCTGCCGGGTGTTAAAAGCGTGGATAACAATCTTGGATTAACAAGTGAGACATCTGCTGTTTATTCGGATGCATGGATCACGACCAAAGTAAAATCCATCCTTTTATTTCATCGGAACGTGAATGGTATAGGCACTGAGGTTTCAGTAGAAAACGGGGCAGTCACCTTGCACGGTAAAGCATCCAGCACAGCCCAAAAGGACCTGACTACAGAATACGCCATGGATGTGGAAGGGGTCAAAAATGTTATTAATGAGATAACCACAGCACCTGTTGCAATGAATCCTGATCAGGAAAAATTGACCAAAAAAGTCGATACCGACATAGAATACTTTGATGATGCATCCATTACGACTATGGCCAGGACTAACCTGCTGTATCATCGCTCAACCAACGCCCTGAATATCATAATTACGACAAATGACGGCGTGATCAAGCTGGAAGGAAACGTGAAAAATGCAGCTGAAAAGGAATTGGCCGCCAAGCTTGTGAGTGACGTCCACGGTGTAAAGGGTATTGTGAATAACATGACCATTAATTAAAAGAAAAGCATTTTCGTTTCCCGCTATATTTAAAATCAACCTAAAGACAGGAGAAAAATAAAATGAAAAAGTACCGCTTAGCAGTTGCGGCCGTTGTTGCCTCTATGCTGTTCACCACCGTCCTTTTATTTGCATCTGATACGGATAACCGCATCGAATTGTTTGCATCTGATACGGATGGCCGCATCGAAACATCAGCCAAAAATACCTATGTATTCAAGACCTTCCTCAAGGTCGATGATATTAAAATAAAGTCAAAAGACGGCCTCGTCACCTTGACCGGGACGGTCCAGGAAGCATCCCATAAATCATTGGCCGGGGAAACCGTTGCAGGCCTTCCCGGAGTTAAAGGCGTGGACAACAAGCTGGAAGAAAAAGGTGACCGCCCTGCTGAAAAATCGGATGCATGGCTCATTTCCAAAGTGAAAACCACACTTTTATTTCACAGGAATGTCAGCGCTACCGAAACCGAAGTTCTCGCCGATAAGGGTACCATCACTTTACGCGGCGTAGCCCCCAGTCTTGCTCAAAAAGACCTTACAACCGAGTACGCCAAGGATGTAGAAGGCGTTGAAAATGTAAATAATGAAATGACCTTGTCAGATGCCGGTGCGGCAACGTCAGGTGTCCAAAAGGTAACCGATGAGGTGAATACTGTTGTTGAATCGATAGACGATGCATCTATTACCGCCCTGGTAAAAACCTCATTGCTCTATCATCGCTCGACCAGTGCCATCAACACCAAAGTTGAGACGAAAAATGGTGTGGTCACATTGGGAGGAATAGCCAAGACGTCCGCTGAAAAGGATCTGGCCGGCAGATATGCAAGTGATGTTAACGGCGTAAATAAGGTTAACAACAACATGATCGTTGAGTAAGTCGAATTCAGGACTTAGTCAGATAGTTGGCCACCCCAAAAGGAACATGTCATCAGAAAATCAGGAGGAAAATGAAAACAAGTATAATTTTTGCCTTCATATTGATTGCCATAGGGATAGCATCCTGGGGTTATCAGGGGATCACTTACACGACCAGGGAAAAAATGATTGATATCGGTCCGCTGACCATGACAGCGGATAAAACAAGGACGATTCCGTTGCCGCCTGTCATTGGAGCCATTGCTCTGGTGGGCGGTATCGGGCTGCTGGTTCTTGGAAGAAAAGAAACTTGATGGAATCTGTCACAGTGTCCTTGACTTGAATTATTATGTATGGGGTATAAGAGGAGATCCATTAAATGAAAATTTCAACATGGCTGAGTCAAAAGATAGCCAAGAACATAGATGTATCACAGATCGAATTGCCGGCAGATGTATCTTACGACAATGATCCGGATGAAATTGTTTTTTTTGAAGAGTATAAACCCTGCGGGTATTTCTGCGCAGAAAATCATCCTTTTTCCACTGTGGAGCGATTTGGATTATGGTATTACAGCAGAGGTCAAGACAAGAAAGCCGGCATTCATTCATCAGAAATGAAGTGGCATATGTTTACAAAGGATAAAGAGTTTGCCATCAATACTGCTAAAGCACACATAGAATAAAACAAGGTTATATATGAACGAAGAAAGAATATCCGGCATGGTTCTAATTATTTTTATCAGTTTATTAACCTTTTTCATGGCATATCTGCCCATGAAAAAGCGTTGTAGGATGTAATATGAAGTCATGTCTTCGACTCGGCAGGATCTGTATCATCATTATTTTTTATGCTTTGTTTTTGCCGGTTTCTGCAGGGGCTAAAGACCTTCAAACCCTTCAGGTGTTCTATGAAAACGACCTGTTCAGTGGAACGGACGAATATTATACCAATGCAATTCAGATCACCTGGCTTTCATCTGATCTGAGCCAGTATGAGGATGATGCCCGCCTGCCGAAATGGTCCATACCGATTATAAAGGCCATACCCTTTTCAGGCTATTACGGAAGTCTTCATAATATCGGTATTATCTTTGGGCAGCAAATCTATACCCCTTCAGATACCCAGACAACAACAGCACTTGAAAACAACCGGCCTTATGCTGGTTTTCTTTATGGCGGACTGGCCCTGCACAGCAAAACCGATTCCAAACTGGATACCATGGAAATTATATTGGGGGTTGTAGGCCCTGCTTCCAGGGCTGAACTGGCTCAGAACACGGTTCATGATTTAAGAGACATCCCTACGGCCAAAGGGTGGGATAACCAGCTTCACAATGAACCGGCAGTCCGGTTGTCCTGGCAACGCAAATGGCGGCTGCTGAATGACAAGGAGTTGTGTGGTCCTTTGGGCTATGATTTTATTTCCCATGCCGGATTAACCCTGGGGAATGTCAGAATATCAACCAGTACAGGGGGAGAAATCCGTTTCGGGTATAATATTCCGGAAGATTTCGGGTCGGATGTGATCCGTCCCGGAGCCGGGGTCAGCGCACCTGTCATCGCAGGTTCAAAACCATGGAGAACCGCATGGGGGACCCATATATTTGCCAGTTTCCAGATTGAGGCAGTCGCCCGTGACATCTTTCTTGACGGCAACACCTGGGAGCACAGCCAAAGTGTTGATAAAAAGCCCCTGATGGCTGACCTTTCCCTGGGCGCTTCATTCAGTATGAACATGTTCAAACTGACCTACCGGCATCTTTTCAGAACCATGCAGTTTGACAACCAGAAACAGGGCCACACCATCGGCTCCCTTACCCTGGCGCTGTCTTTTTAGCATGTGCATTCTGCAAGACCGGATACAGGCAGCATGATCTTATGACTGGAGATCACGAAAACTGATTGTTCAGCCAACTTCAGGAATTGCTGGAAAATAGATCACTATTTAATTGAAAAGGAACAGATCATGAAATTAAAAGAAAAGAATAAAAATAATTTTTCATGTAAGTCTTTGATATTAAATTTGAAACAGATACTTTTCAGGAGATTGATGAAAACAAAATCCTGGTTTCTGCCATAGATGCGGAAAACAATCCTGTTAAAGGTTTGATGCCGGATGATTTTAAACTGCAAAGGGCCGATATAATGGCAAACATAACAGCAGTTGAAGTCCTGAAAAATAGAGAAGATATTCCCATAAATTATGTTCTGATGGTGGACAACTCTTTGTCCATGCAGGAACGTAAAACTGTACAGCTTCTTTTGTCTGATTTGGATGAGTTTTTAAAAATTGTCAGGCCCATTGATAGTGTAGAGGTTGTGGTTTTTGATCGTAAACAGAAGTTTTTGGTCGATGGTCACAATTTGCGGTTAAACACCTTTAAATCCAACAACATTTTAGAACTAAAAAACTTTTTTCTGGAAAGCTTTACAACAGAAATGAGCAAGCAGACTTTTTTGTATGCAGGTATTCTCGGCAGTTTACATTTGATTTCAAAAATGCCTGAAAAAAGCAATAATTTTTCAGTCGTTTTTACAGATGGTGAAGACTTGAACAGTGAGATAAAAAAAGAAATAATAGGTCCTAAAGCTCAAGAACTAAAAAATTTCGGTTCATCAGGATATCGCGTACTTCGTATAAACCACCGCTGTAGGTTTGGTTGAACAACAATAAAAATTTTTAGCTTGAAATTAAGGAGTGGACATGACCATTCTCCAAATTTTTTGTATTAGCCGTACAAGATCGGAGATTGAAACCATGTCCACAAGTTTTATATCCCATGCTTTAAGTCTGCGTGACCACTTTTATAAGAAAAGTCAATTTTTAAGTGGTGCTGTTATTATTGAAGTATTTCCCAAGCCAGAAGCAATAAAATGCCCTGAATGCCACTCCAGATCTGTTAAAAAAAGAGGTACAATCCGACGAGATATCCGAACAATTCCAATTGGTTCCAAACCAGTCCTCCTTCGTACAATTATTCAGAGAGTCTGGTGTCCTTTCTGTCAATTTGTGCGTCAGATAAAGCTCTCATTTTCAAATAAGGGGAAGAGCTATACCAGGGCGTTTGAAAGGTATGCGTTAGATTTATCCCGGGTTATGACTATCAAAGATGTTGCCAATCATCTTCACATCAGTTGGGATACAATCAAAGAAATTCAGAAAGCCCATTTTAAAAAGCGTTATAAACAAATAAAACTCAAAGATATCAGGCAGATTGCCATAGATGAAATCTCAATAGGAAAAGGACATCAGTATGTAACCATTGTAATGGATTTGCAAACTGGCCGCATCCTTCATGTTGATAAAGGAAAGGGTGGTGATGCCTTGACGGATTTCTGGAAGAAAATAAAAAGGTCAAAAGCTCAAATCCAAGCTGTTAGCATTAATATGTCACCGGCGTATCTAAGCGCTGTTATTGAAAATTTACCCAATGTCCCAATTGTTTTCGACAGGTTTCATGTTGTAAAATTATTCAATAAGAAACTGTCTGACTTTAGAAGAGATCTTTACAATCACCTTGCTGATTCTGATGAACAAAAATTAATCAAGGGGACCCGTTGGCTTCTATTAAAAAATCCTGAAAATCTACAAGATGATAAAAAAGAGCCGGAACGGCTTAAAAAAGCACTCGAAATCAACCAACCCTTATCAGCTGTTTACTATATGAAAGAAGAAATGAGGCAAATTTGGAATCAACCGGACAAAGAGACCGGTGAAAAGGTAATTAAGAACTGGATTAATCTTGCCAATGCCTCGAATATTCCAGTTCTTAAAAAGTTTGCCAAAACCTTGTCTCTACATAAAATTAGAATCCTTGCCTATTATGACTATGCTATTTCAACAGGTCCTTTAGAAGGAACCAACAACAAGATCAAAACCATGAAGCGGAAAGCTTATGGATATCGTGATTTTGAATTTTTTAAACTGAAACTTTTTGATCTTCATAACAAAAAGTACGCGTTAATCGGATGAACCAAAATTTCAGTGCTTATGCGATTGATTTTATGCCGTCTGAAGCAAATGAAGGGAAAGCCTGGAAAACAACTTCAGCGGCAAATTTGCTGCCCATCTTTAAAAATATTTTGAATAGGTTGCTCCATCAGTATGTGGTTGAATATAATTTTATAAATCCACCCCAAGGTTCAATCACGGTTAATCCATCAACTATAACCATTGAGGAACTTACAATAATAGACAGTTCTCCTTTGCTCAGCCATATTTTTTTGACACAGGCCAAAGCAGAATTCCAGAGCGTTACAAATTGTTAAAAAATCAGGCTGAAGCAGATACTTTTGATGAAAAGAATTTACGAGATACCATTGCAAAGTATCATAATATATTGAATATACTTCGTAAGTGGTTTTCTGAAAATACTGAAGCAAACATTGAAATTGTGGGGTGTATCAAAGAATAATCTTGCTCTTTCCCAGGCACGAGCGGTACAAGTGCGGGCATATTTTCGGTATATATGGAATATTGACCCTGACAGGATAAAAGTCAGTGCCCGTAAATTACCTGAATTACCAAGCACCAGCAGCGTTGAAGAAGGAATGCTTGAAAATCAACGAGTAGAAATTCATTCTGATTCTCCCCAGATTTTTGATTCTATAAAAACGACTTATACTTTTGAAGTAGCTGATTTTAATGAAATTAATATTCACCCTGATATCCAGCTGGGGTATGATTTAAAGAATTGGAATATTGAAATTAAGAGTGGCGGAGAATTTATCCTGAAAGATATCTCTACCATTTTTACAGAAAAAATATCCCTGGACAAGCTGTCAGAATCAGGCACTATCACTGCATGTATGGTCCTGATTCCTGCCTCTCTTAAATCAGCAAACAGCAATAAAATTCAAATCCAGTATATCATTTCAAAAAAAGAGCCATAACCTCGCATTTCTCTTAAAAGTCCTTATCCCATATCTTTGATTTTTGATGAAATAGAAATTCAATTGGATCAAAGGCGTTTGTTTCCTGAAAACCAAGGTCATATGTGACCAAGGGTTGAATGTGACCTTTTTCTTTGGTTTCCAGTGTTGGTCAGTTAAGGGATCTTTTAATCGAATTATCCATATATATCAAGACGATATTAACGATAGGCCGGACATTGGAAGCCTGGCACATAAATTGAAGTATAAATAGTTTGAGAACAAAGAAACCGCCTGGGAAAATAATCCTGGAATTGATGTAGAAAATACCATGTAAAGGAAAAATTATGAGAACAAAAAATTTTATGAAATGTTTTTTTATTGGACTTTTTCTTTTTGCCTTTGTTGCAGGCTGTGCCGGAACAGGTCATAAGGAAAGCACGGGCGAATATGTTGATGATTCTGTCATAACGGCCAAGGTGAAGGCACAAATATTTGAGGACCCGATGCTAAAGGTTCTCCAGATCAATGTTGAAACTTTCAAGGGAGAAGTGCAGTTAAGCGGTTTTGTTAATTCTGCCGCAGCTTCTGCAAGAGCAGTGCAAGTGGCCAGATCAGTAAAAGGTGTCCAATCGGTTAAGAACAGCCTTATCGTTAAAAATTAAGTTAAACCCAAAAACCAAACAGGAGAATGATGATGAAAATTTTTAGTACGATATTTGCTTTACCACTAATTACAGCCCTATTTTTATTCGGATGTGCTGCTCAGCAACCGGTCCAGCCCCTTCCCGGGTTTACCCCAACCACTTTTAATTCAACCGATTATGTTTCTTCCGTAGATAATTTTCTGATTATTCTGGATGCATCCAGTTCCATGGATGATCCCTACAACGGGAATAAGAAATTTATCGTCGCCAGTGAAATTATCAAACGCATGAGCCAAGCTTTGCCGGAACTGGATCAAAACGCAGGTCTCAGGTCTTTTGGGCACAACCCGCAGGTATCTGGCAAATCAACCGTTCTTTTTTACGGCATGGAAAAATACACTCAAAAGGGTTTAAATGAAAAACTGGGTCTGATTGTAAACGCAGGCGGTACCAGCGCAATGCATACTGCCCTGACCGGAGCTGGACAGGATCTTAAAAATTTTTCCGGCAAAACCGCTGTTATCATTATCAGTGACGGCCAGGAAGCAGTGGATTTAGAGTCTCCCATAACCCTGAAAGCAGCCCAGACACTAAAGGATCAAATGGGTGCAGACCTTTGTTTTTATCCCATACTTGTTGGCAATAATGAAAAAGGGGTTGTCCTCATGGATGAAATTGCTAAGATCGGCAAGTGCGGCTTTTCCACCAATGCTGATAAATTATTTGCAGGCAGCGGCATGGGTCAGTTTGTCCAGGATGTTTTTCTGACCAAAAAACCCATGGCTAAAGCACCGGCACCAGTGGCAGTCACTCCCAAAGTAGCCGCTCCCCCAGTAATTGAGAAAGTCTGGGTGGTAGATGAAGCCTATTTTGATTTTGATAAAATCATCATCAAGCCAGCAGGTTTTGATTTTCTTGACAAAATTGTCGATGTCTTGAAATCCCGCCCTGATCTTTTTGTGAAAATCCAGGGGCATACGGACAGTATCGGCACCAAAGCGTATAATGATGTCCTGTCCCTGAAACGGGCCGATGCAGTAAAAGCCTATCTGACGGGCAAGGGAATTGATAAAAACCGTTTGTCCTGTGAGGGATTCGGGTTCTCAAAACCGGTAGAATCCAATAAAACAGATAAAGGCAGGGCCTTGAACCGACGTGTTGAGCTTTATCCGATCACAAAATAGACAACTCTTTTTAAAAAGATCAATTATAAACAGCTATTCTCTGGGTCGATTGACTGACCCAGGGGATACTTGATCGCAACTCGGGACAAATAATTCGAGAATAATATCTGTTTTTTTCTGGAGAATTAGGTTATATTGTTCGCTCTTCAATACATTAAGAAATTGCAGGATAACTGGAACATTCTTCTGATTATTTAAATTATGCTTGGAGACTATATTTTGTGGTTGGAAAGAGCAAAATTCTGTTATCCGGCATTCAAATATATGAACTAAAACAGGTGTCATAAACCATTCTTCCATATTAAACGATATAATATATAAAAAACACAGCCCGCACTTAACTTTTGCAAAAAAAAACCGCCTGTCGTCCAAACTCCCAATCCTGACATTTTTTTACCCTGTTTGATTTTGGATATCTGAAGTGGGACATGGAAATAGAATAATTGTCCCTTTTTCAGAAACAGCAAATGTCATTTAGTTATACTTTTTTGATAATACTTTTTATAAAACATCTATACTTTTAAATCAGTGCAATGAAATTTGTTTATTTTTTTATAGGGGATTTGGATCATGACAATAACAGACCATAAAAATTATTCTTTTTCTTTTTCCATGAT
>JAQICW010000468.1 GCA_027858355.1 Desulfobacula sp. | reverse complement strand
CTTAAGCTGGTGAACAGCATTTTTTACCAACGGATATACCAATATGGTTTTTATTTGGGCACCATGGCGTTTATTGGCCCTGTCCATTCGACCACGACCGGTGGTCTTTCCTAATTCTTTCCAGTTGGATGCCAGATAACAGCCACCGTGAAATTGCTGCCGGTCCACCAGTGTTTCCACCAGCAGCGGTTTAAGACCATATTGCCGCTCCCAATCGCCTCTGAGTTCCCGAAGGGTACAGGAGAGTATCATGCTCGCTAAATTTTGGATACGTGCCAGTATCAGAAAACGGCTGTTGTTCACCACCTGTTGTAAGGCAATTTTACGCCTTGCTTCTGTCCAACCAATCCATTCATCCCGGGCACGCATACGCCAGGCAGGGCTTGAAAATTGAACACAGCCCACTACCTCTCGATGTGGCCGGTTTACATAGACCAGATACTGTAATCTTGCTCCATAGGGTATTGCATATCCCAGATAGTGATAGCGTCCTATGAGTTCTTTGAACAAATCTCTCTGGTCTCGGTTTTGAACCCGCTGTATCTCAAGGGGAGTAAACTCTTCCACGCTGCCACTAAGGGTACTGCTGGGCTGTAGGCATGGGCTTTCAGGAACAATTTTTTGGGAGCCGGTTTTACCTTTTCGTTTCTTCTCTGGAAGGTTCAGTGCGCCCTTGGACTCCAAAAGTTCCAGAAGATCACTGCATTCCCGTGCTTTCAGTCTGTCATTGGGCCGTTTCCATTCCAGCAGTTCGCACACGGTGTGCGCTAACTCCCGTCGGCTGATGCCACCGCAGGTGCCAACTACTTCCTGAATCAAGGATATCTCTTCGCCAGTAAACTCTCGACCACAAAATGTTTGTTGCTTTATTGTATGCATGTCATCTACCTCCCGTTATCGTTTCATAACGGAAAAATGACTTGCTGTCCGGTAAAAAAAAAATGGTACCGGATGTACTTCATCATGCAGCCATGTGATGAATAATTTTTGAAAAATTTGGTCAGATATCCCATGCCAGTTGGGCTATCTTGTCAGAAATCGGCATGAAATCAATGGTAATAGTGCTGAACACCTCTATCTATAGATGTTTCACTCTGTTCGATAAGAGCCGCACCCAAATCAAATTGTCCCCCCGAGAACTGGTTCTATTTTATCCAAATAATTTGGCAAGCCCATCAAATCCCATCTGGTAGATGCCGGAAATTGCGTTATTAGCATCCTCATCAGGAACGCCTTTGGAATTGAATTCACTGGACCATGTTAGTTCGCATCCGCTTCCAGTGCTGGTAATCTCCATGGCGGAAAGATAGTTTTCCACTGGCAACGGCCCTTCAAGAATTGAATATTTAAGTCTCATGGCATCAGCATCATACTCTTCAAGACGCTCGTTCAGGTTTGCCCCATCCGGTAATGTGATTGTACGGACTGCCCCCACACCTTCTCCCTCTACCTTGCTTTTCGTAGCTGCTTCAACGAACTTGGGTAGAGCATTAAAATCACCAACAACTGCCCAAACATCGGCAGCAGGCGCATTAATTTTAGTTTGCATGGAAATACTAATCATCTCTTCTCCCTTTTTATTAATCGTTATTTGATCCTCAAAGATAAAGCCCTACTGGTTAAAAACTTATTGGAAAAATACACATACCTTATCTCCTAAGATAGTGCAATAATTTCTGTGCGGCGATTAGCATCATCAATACTACTATTCCCGAGAACAGACTCATTGTAAACAAAATCGGTATCCCCCCGGCAGCTCCATTAAAGCCAATGCCGCACGCGGTTGAAAAGATCCTCATGCTGAAAAATGGTATGCTGCATAAGCCGATAAACATCTTTGACCTATTCTTTCATTTATTTCCAATGATATTGCTAATTTTGAAATTTGTAAAAGATCATAGATGAAGCCGGTAACAAACGAGGATGTTGTTTCATCAGGCAATCAGTTAATAAATACTGGATATAAGACTGATGGGATAGATACTACAATATTTTATTATACTATTGATTTTATTCTATTTTAGACGGATTCACACTTTTGGAGTAACTTTTCATTACATCAAATCCCATGGTTCTTAAATGCAGGATTTAGCCCCTTAATCGGCTTGTTTTGGATGGCTCATGCAAAAGGAATTTAATCTGTGAAAGCCGTCAAGTCCTGCACGGGAAAGGTCAAGTGTGGCTGTGTTTTTTATATATTAAAGGGTTTAATATGGGAAAATGACTTACAATGCTGGTTTTGGCCCATATAATTGAATGCCGGCTTGGTTGTCAGGAACTAAAGCTGAATGATGCTATTATGATCGACTCACGGTTGCGTTTCCTGGTGTGGTTGATAATTCTCGTTTGGGAAGGATATTTGGTTTTCCTAGGATCAAGGTTCTTCTGATAATGCCGAGAGTTCTTTTTCTCTGCATTTTGCTTACCATATTTCCAGTAAACCTTTCCGTTGACAGGGGACAG
>JAQICW010000425.1 GCA_027858355.1 Desulfobacula sp. | reverse complement strand
CTGTGAAAATTGCTTTGTCATGGGGGGAATCCTATGCCTAAACTGGAAAAATAGTCAAGAAAAACGTTTCATGGGTCTATTCACCTTAAGGTAGGTTTTGTCAGCTCACTCCCCATATACAGTCTGGAATAGATCTGAAATTGCAAACCGGATTGAACGGGTGATCATCCTGAGTCATTCTTTCCCGGGTTAAATTATCGGGCACGTTACAGGAGGCGTGAAATGTCAAAATTTAAAGACTGGGCTTACCTTTTAAATCAATTGAAGCTAAGACCGTTTGAAATCCTGAATCATATAAAAAAAGGTTTACAGCCTTACACTCAAAATGGCTTAAAATTCCCTTGTCCTAAAGAATTTAATCAAGCCCATATTAGATTAGTAGAACAGCGAGATAAGGCAGAAAAGGAACTTAAAAATATCAAACACTTAGAAGGACCAATAATATAAGACACTATTTAGATACAGTTCGAATAAGGAGTAACAATGAAACGCATTATTTTGATTCTTGTTTCAGCGCTCATAGCTGCATGTGCACATTCTGGGGTAGTTCAGATTGGACCTGATACCTACATGATTGCAAATTCAGAATGGGGTTTTACCTCGGGCGGCGTACAAAAAGCTAAGGTTATGCGAGAAGCATCAGATTATTGCAAGAGCATCGGTAAACAAATGCTTACCATAAGTACGAGCCAGAACGACGTTGCTTGGGGAAAGACCCCTGCCGCCGAAGTTCAATTCCGTTGCTTATCGTATGGCGATCCTGAATTACAGCGGCCAACGCTACAGAAATTACCAGACACCGTTATCGAGATTCGGAAACCCTAAATTGAAGAAAAAATTTCAGGGTTGTTTATTGAAAGGAATTAACTTTATTCTGTAGAGCACAATTTATTTACCTTCAAATACCTGTAAAATTGGCTTAAGTGTGGGGAATAACGTGGGGACGGCTCGTTTTGGAAAACAAAAAAGCTCTCAACGAAACGCTGAAAGTCTTGATAGTATTAGTGGTGATCCCACGGGGAATCGAACCCCGGTTTCCGGCGTGAGAGTTGTCCATCATTGTGTAAGTTATTGAAATTATTATAACCGGTTTGGTTGAAGTTGCATTGAAAAGACCTCTCATTGCAACCAAAATGCAACCCGCTGCAGCCTATTGCAAGAACATATGAATTTACCAATTTTTGACAAACACTGATCCTTCCCCACAAAGCTGGTTAATTTCTTTTACAAAGTTAACCAGGTTGGATGCAATCCCAATTCCCAGGAATAGTTAAAGAAGTCCTATGTGTGGGTTTCTGATTTCCCGGGGATCAATCTGTAGATCCACCAGCAACCAAATGCTCGAAATGGACGGATCAAAATGATAACTTGCCCCGCTCCTGAATCAACGATAAGATTAAATATCTATAAATCTCTATCCGAACCGGAGAACATATCAATGAATGAGACAAATCAAGATATCCCCTTTGAAGAATTGCTCGAAATTATAAACGAAAAAATACCCCCTTTGCGTGAAAAATTACGAGCCCAGGCAGATAGAGTCATTCCTGAAATTCCCATAAAAGAAACTGTCACTGGGAATCTTTTTGTTGAATCAGTTGGGTCTATAATCGAATTTGAGAAAACCGGAAATTTTGAATATACTTATACGCAGCACAGCCTGAGGCTACGAGCCCCGAGTCTAATTCGAGAGAAGGAAAGTCGGGAGAAAATTTTTAATAACATCAGCCAACAACTCCCAGCAAAATCTCGACTTTTAAATATTGGAGCTGGTGGAGATACTGTCCTGCCTCTTTGCATGGAATCTGCTGGTCATGAAATCATTTCAACTGATTACGCCCAGGAGACAATAGATGTACTTGCCAAACAAATCAATTCTCCAACATTTGCCTGTGATCTTATATACATAGATGAGATTCTTCCTGAAAATTCAATTGATTTTATATTGGGTAACTCAACCCTCGGCTATGTTGATCCAAGAAAACTAAGACAGGTTATCTCTAAGCTTTCCGGGATAATGAGACATGGAGGAATATTTACTTTCGACTTAGTCCCTAACTCTATCTATTACCAAATTCAAGCCCCTCAAAAAAGGCAAACCGTCGCAAATGGAAGTGATGTAGATCCTACCAAACTAATTGAATTCGTGGATAAATACGGAAAATTTAATGGCATTAATGCAATGGCCATTTACAGCTATTATCGAGCTCATTACACAAATGCAGCGATTGTCTTCATCCTCAAAGATTTGTTTGAGGAAGCCGGATTATCTTGTAATATCAGCCTTCAACAGTTCTCCCAAAACGAGGGAGGAATAATGACCCAATTTTTATTGAGAGTATCAAAAGATTACCCTGATATTCTTAATTTCATAAAAGATGAACATGAGTTAACAAACATTGTTGATGTGACTCTGAGCAAGGATGACAAAAAACTGTGGTATCGCCTGGCATTGGTTGATAGACAAAACGGAGAGATCCTAGCAAGGAAATTCGGAATCCATAAAAACAAAAGAGAAGATCCATGGAATGTGGCGCACTATATCAATGAACATCTATGGAAAAACGATTTGCCGTCAGAAATTAAAGAAAAGGTTCTTTATGATATTGATCCCCAGATATTATACGATAAAATAAAGCCATTCGTTGATAGCGAGACCCTTCCAGAGGAAACTCCTTTGCCTTGGGAAATTTTATTGGATCAGATAACACATAAAGTAGTGATTGATGGATCTCACCCCATGTCTTTTGAAGAGGCTGATGCCAAAATTGATCAAGCCTATGAAGAGGCTGAGAGAAAAAAACGCTTAAAAAAAGAAAGTGCAAAACAAAAAAAGCAAAAACAATTAAATAAAACAAAGCGCAAACAGGCACGGAAGAGCAGAAAAAAGAAATGAAAAACAATACACCTTGTTAACCTTTGAAAAAAAGTTGGCAGGGGGTTTTTTAGCCACCTTGAACAGAAAACTGGTTAATTATCTATAAAATCTTAACCAGATCATTTAATTCCAGCTGGTTAACTTTTTTTATTTTCTTGATAATTTACCTTTTCAAGAGTATGTGATTCTCACATGAGTCTGATACAATAATTTTTAAACTTAAGGTTTTTTAAATTGCGCCTATGGATCTTTTAAAAAAATTGGGGGAGAGAAAGCATAAGTTTAGAGATCCAATCTATGGATTCATTGAGCTGAATGATTCAGAGCTCAAAATAATAGACACCCCAGTTTTTCAAAGACTGAGAAGAATACACCAACTTGCACTGACCAAATACGTTTATCCTTCCGCAGAGCATTCAAGGTTCACTCATTCTATGGGAGTGATGCAAGTTGCCACGGAAATTTTTTTAAATATTTACAGAAATAGTGATCATGCTCTGTTATCAAAAGAGACTGGAGACCGAACAGGCGATATCGCCAAAAAGCTTCAAACCCTGAGGTTTGCAGCATTATTACATGATATTGGCCACCTTCCCTTTTCACACGCAGCTGAAACATTAATCCTTCAGCAGAAAGCTTCTCATGAACAATTGGGTCAACATATTATTAAATATTATCCCCCGATCAGGCAGGCGATTGAAGAAAAAGGAATCGATCCCAAAATAGTCGCCATGCTGCTTGATGACAAGCCGCTCGCTGATTATTTTATATTAAAGAATATTATTTCAGGACAGCTGGATGCGGACCGGGCTGACTACCTTCTCCGAGATTCCTATACTTGTGGAGTCAAATATGGAGAGTACGACTATAAAAGATACATCCAGTCGTTTTTTTTAAAAGAAAACAGAAATGGACAACCCCAGCTATGTATTGAAGAGAAAAATATCTACCTTGTGGAGGCGTTTTTAATGGCACGTTACCACTATAATCTTCAGGTTCCTTATCACAGGACTCGTTCCGGATATGACATTGCTCTTAGAAAATATATTGAGCACCTAAAAGAAAAAGACTGCTTTCCTGAATTTATCGAATTCGATGAAAATAATAATATCGAGTCCCTGGATTTTGACCAATTCGAACTATTTGATGATTATAGTATTTTTGAAATGATTAAAATCGATTATAAAAAGAATGGTAATATCTGGGCAAAAATGTTAATGCGTCAGGAACATCTGCATCCAGTTTTTGATCATATCAAAACAACTAGGGGTGACAATTTTCACCAATACAAAAGCATCATCAAGGATTTGAAAAAGAAAGATATGACAGAAGAACACGATATTTTCCGGTTTGAAAAGACATTAACTGTATCCAAGCTGTTGCAAAAAAGTGAAGATGAAAGTGACAATAAATATCCACTCGGTTTAATTGTTAATGACAGATCCGAACCAGGAAATATAATGGATTACTCAAATATATTGAGCCAACTTGGAAAGCCAATAGAAATTTTTAGAATCTACGCATTGAAAAAACATAAAGAGACAGCTCTTGAATTAAGCAGGAAAGCTTTTACATTTTTTTCAGAATTAAAAGATGCATAATATAAGGAGGCATAAATGAAAAAAGCATTATTAAAACATGTCCTTTCTTTGATGGAGCAAAAAAGTATCCCTTTAACAAAAATCAACATTCAAAAAATTGTTCATTTTTTAAAAGAAACTGGTACTCCACTCACATACAAATTTGAGCCGTATAATTATGGACCATACTCTTCTGAACTGAAAGTTGAGCTGGGGGGGCTTCTACTATGGGAAGAACTGTCAGCAATTGGGAATGGATATACTATCAACGATACATTTAAGTTGGATGAAGATATAGATCAAGGTACGGTTGATTCAATATCTGATAGATTGGATGCTTTTAAACGGGCTGTTAACGGAGATTTTTCTTTTGACTCAATGGAGATAACCGGTACGGTCGTTTATTGCAATCAGGCGCTGAAAAATGTAGGTATACACCCTAATGAACAGGAAGTATTAAAAGAATTCAAAAATTGGAAGGGCCAACGATACGATGATGAACGAATAACAGGGGCTTACTCCCAAATCAGTCCTCTTCTTAATTAGAAAACTGGGCCGGGTGGCATTCAAGCTCCCTGGCCTTTTTCATACGCCAACTACTCCCTCGAAATTTTTTGACTTGGAAAAATTAAAGTACAAATTTATTAGGTAGCAACG
>JAQICW010000408.1 GCA_027858355.1 Desulfobacula sp. | reverse complement strand
ATTTAAATCTGAACAACATTCCCTTTCAGGAAAAGCAGCTTTACAAAATCACAGAAGAAATAAAAACCCAAAGCATAACCCTGGGAAGACGTCTGACAAGGGAGGAAATATTAATTATTGTGGCCTTATTTATATAATTATCAAAGCACCCATTCCCAAGGCCGCACTCACACAGAGTTGCTTCTCTCCTGCATAAAAGTTTTCCATTGTTGTTCCACCCAGATCAGGTGTTCAGCCATCATGGTTCTTGCCATGGGAGGATCATGTTGCTCAATGGCAGCAAATATATTCTGGTGTTGTTCCAAAAGTTTCAAAAGGCGGGGGTTTTCACCGATCATAATACCCATGACATATTGAAGATGGTCATCGGAAATATCAAAAATATTCTTAAGGATATGACTTCTAAAGATGTTATGACCGGACTGGGCAATGGCAAGATGGAAGTCAAGGTCATCATAAAGGCTCAGCAATGAGTTTTTAGCATCTGTCTCCATTTTTTCAAGGCATTGTTTCATTTTTTCCAAATCTTCCTTTGTGCGGTGTTGAGCAGCAGCAAAGGCAGATGCCAGTTCAATATCGTTTCGAACTTCATAGAGATGGAGCAGTTGCTTTTTGTCCTCCTCTATAATCTTGCGCAAAGGATCGGAAATTATTGATTTACTAAGACTGCAGACATAGATACCCATCCTTTTCTTGATTTCAACAAACCCCTGGGTTTCAAGGATATTTATGGCTTCCCTCAGGGATGACCGGCCAACACCCAGCATTTCGGAAAATATTCGTTCCGGCGGCAGTTTTTCTCCGGGCTGTAGTTTTCCATCCTTGATCAGGTCCCGGATCTGCCCTGCGATTTCTTCACTGATTTTCTGTGGTTTTATTTTCTTAAAGACAGTATCCATCCTGGTGCTCCAGAAAAAATTAATTGTTTTCCTGCTAAAAAGGTAATTTCCCTGCCCTGACCAGGATAAATACCAAATTGTACTATAACTTGTCAACAGGATTGTTAAGCATGGTCTGACCAAGAACAAAACACTGCAAGACCTGCATACATGATAAAATAAAGCTATAACCATTAAGATTTAATAGTTAAAAACCACTTGACACCCCATAAAGTCATTGGTATGTGTAACAAACCATAAGATCCAATTTGGCATTTCCCACATTCAACCAAGGAGGTATTCCATGAAAAAGCAACTCTTGTTTACCATTTTTATCACAAGTCTCATCCTGGCCCTGTCCTTTACAGCCCAGGCCGAAGAAAAAAAAATTCTGTTAAAGACCCCGCTGTGTTTTGCAACGTCCCTTCCAGTGCTGGGTGACTCCATCCCCTTACTTGCCGAAAATCTCAAAATGGCCAGCTATGGAAATATCCAGATCAAGTATTATGAACCTGGTAAACTTATCCCGCCCTTTGAAATCCTAAGTGCTGTCTCCAGTGGAAAAGTAAATGCAGGATTCGGTTCCGGCGCATATTGGCAGGGAAAAATACCAGAAGCTGCATTGTTCTCCGCCGTTCCCTTTGGACCTGAAGCAGATGAATACCTGGCATGGCTTTTAAAGGGCAACGGAATGACCCTTTACCAGGAAATGTATGATAATGCCGGCTACAATGTAAAAGTTCTTCCCTGTGCTATTATCTCCCCTGAAACATCGGGCTGGTTCAACAAGCCCATCAATACGCCGGAAGACTTGAAAGGCCTTAAAATGAGATTTTTCGGCCTTGGCGGAAAGGTCATGCAGAAACTTGGAGTGGCTGTAAGTCTTATGCCGGCCGGAGAAATCTTCCAGGCCCTTGAAAAGGGGGTGATTGATGCCTCTGAATTCTCTTTTCCTGCCATTGACCAGAAACTGGGTTTTTATAAGGTAGCGAAATACAATTATTATCCTGGATGGCACCAGCAGGCCACCATCCTTGAAATGCTCATCAACAAAGACACATGGAACAGTATGTCCCCCAATCAACAAATCCTGATTGAAATGGCTACTAAAGCCAACATTGTTCACACGCTTGCCTATTGCGAGGCCATCCAGGGAGCGGCCATCCGGGAAAATGTAAACAACAGGGGCGTAAAAAACATGTATTGGTCAGATGAAATGCTGGCATTATTTGAGAGCACCTGGGAAGAAGTGGTCCAGGAACAAGTTGCCCAAAACCCTGGATTCAAAAAAATATGGGACGATCTAACGGCATTCCGTGCAGACTATTCCTATTGGAAAGCATTGGGCTTTTTACCCAGAAACACAAAACCATAGAGGACAAAGGGCCAAGTCATGGAGGATGAAAAAAAAATCCGGGGACCCAACATGCCGGACAGGATCATATCAGCAATAGGCCAGACAGCTTCCTGGCTGATAGCCGTGCTTATTGCCACAATACTGGTCCAGGTCATCCTGCGATATGTGTTTAACAAAAGCTTTGTTTCCCTTGAAGAAATACAATGGCATCTCTATGCCATTATCATAATGCTGGGGCTTTCCTATTCCTTTGTTAAAGATTCTCATATCCGCCTGGATATAATGCATTCAAGATTTTCCAGGCCCACAAAGGAAAAAATAGAAATCATGGGCATTATCTGCTTTCTCTGGCCCATGATTTTTGTTTTTTTCATGCACAGCCTTTCCTTTGTTTCAGAATCCTTCCGTGTGGGGGAACGCTCTGACGCCCCCATGGGGCTTGGGTACCGCTGGGCGATCAAGTCCATAATCCCCATTGCTTTTTTTCTGTTATTCAGCGCTTCTGTGTCCCGTTTGATACAGGCCCTGGGCTATCTGAGAAAAAATAAAAAACATAATCAAGACCTTAAAAACAATCACGGGAAATCATCCAATGGATCTTAATGGTATTCTTGTTCTGGGCATGATGATCACCTTTATCGGGCTTTTGTTTACCGGCTACCCCATTGCATTCATTCTGGGTGGGGTTGCCATGCTCTTTACCCTGGTCGGTTATTGTTCCGACCTCTGGCTGGGCACGATCACAGGATTGGACTATCTGACCGTTGGTCTTGTAGTCAACCGGCTCTATAAAGTCCTGTATAACTGGATATTGATCGCCCTGCCCATGTTCATCTTCATGGGACTGATGCTTGACCGGTCCGGCATTGCAGAGAAAATGATGATTGCCATGCAGGATCTGTTCGGAAAGGTCAGGGGAGGACTTGCCATCAGCGTCACCATCATCGGTGTTCTCCTTGCAGCAGCCACAGGAATAATTGGTGCATCTGTTGTGCTTTTAGGGCTGTTATCTTTGCCGGCTATGCTCAACCAGGGTTATTCAAAACCCCTAGCAGTGGGCACTGTATGTGCGTCAGGTACCCTGGGAATCCTCATACCTCCCAGTATAATGCTGGTAATGATGGCTGACCAATTGAGTCTTTCCGTGGGAGATCTGTTCATGGGCGCGCTTCTGCCCGGCATTATGCTCGGCCTCCTCTACATGGTCTATATTGTGATTGTTGGGGTTTTGTTTCCTGGAGCCGCACCCCTGGCAAAAAATCGACAGGAATTGAAACCTAAAATGATCTGGGATGTCTTTAAAACCATCCTCCCAACAGGTGCACTGATCTTTGCCGTACTGGGATCCATATTTGCGGGAATTGCAACCCCCACGGAAGCCAGTGGCATTGGTGCATTGGGTGCGATCATTTTGGCATTTGCCAATAAAAAACTGAATTTTACCACATTCAAAGAAGTTCTATACAATACCTTTAATACCACTGGATATATTTTTGGTATCCTTGTGGGAGCCACCTGCTTTGCCCTTGTATTAAGGGAACTTGGCGGGGATGAATTTATAGCTGGCTTTTTTACAGGCCTTCCTTTTGGGCCCTATGGAATCATCACCGTGATACTGGGTATGGTCTTTTTCCTGGGATTTTTCCTGGACTGGATCGAGATCACCCTGATCATTCTACCCATCCTGACCCCAGTGGTGGCAAAACTGGGGCTTGAAATCAACGGCTTTGGATCTGTTGACAATCCAGCTCTTATCTGGTTTGCCATATTGGTGGCAATCAGCCTTCAGACATCCTTTCTCACCCCGCCTGTGGGGTTTGCCATTTTTTATCTCAAAGGTGTTTCTCCACCTGAAATCAAGCTTGTGGATATTTATAAAGGCGTGGTACCTTTTATCATCATTCAATTAATTGGATTGTTCATTGTCATGGCCTGGCCCTCGCTTGTCACCTGGCTTCCATCTATTGCCTATGGATAATATGGAGAATATAGATAGTATGGAGAACTTGCTTTAAAAATGGATAATTTATGCCAATAATGAATTTAGAATTTAAGGATTCTATATTCATCAACTTTAATCAAAAAAAAGCCTCCTGTCATGGAAAAGAATAAAACCATCACCCTTTTCATTCAATGCCTTGTGGACAGCCTGTATCCGGAAGTTGGACATGCCATGGCCCATGTGTTTGAAAAACTTGATATTCCAGTGTATATTCCCCTGAATCAGACCTGCTGCGGGCAGCCGGCCTTTAACTCCGGGTATCGAAAAGAGGCTGGGAAAGCAGCCAAACGCTTTATTGAAATATTTGAAAATGCAGATACCATTGTCTGCCCTTCCGGGTCCTGTGTGGACATGGTCAAGCATCAATACCCCAATCTTTTTAAAGATGGCTCTTTATGGAAAAAAAGGGCAAAAGCAATCAGCAAAAAAATTTTTGAACTGACTGAATATCTTGTGGATGTTCTGGGAATTAAAGATGTAGGAGCCTGTTTCAAAGGGAAAGTAACCTATCACGATTCCTGCCATCTTCTTAGAAATCTTGGGGTGGCTGACCAGCCAAGAAAACTCATGTCCCATGTCAGGGACCTGGAAGTGATTGAAATGAAAGATTCTGAAAAATGCTGTGGTTTTGGCGGCACATTTTCTGTAAAATATCCAGATATATCAACAGCCATATTGGAAGAAAAGGTCAATAACATTATAGCCACAGGGGCCGATGCCGTGGTGGGTTGTGATATCAGCTGCCTGATGAATATCCAGGGAATGCTCAGCAGGCGGAATTCCCAAATCAAAGCCCTTCACATTGCCCAGATTCTGGCAGGGTAAAAAAAGGAAACCATGTCGGACATAAAAACTGAATTTTATAAACAAAATGCAGCAAAAGCTATTAAAGACCAGGTTTTACAAAATGCCCTAATTGATGTTCAAAACCGGCTTGGCCCGGCAACAGCCCTGGCCTATAAAAATCTTCCCGAAGGAATGGGACTGCGGCAAAAAGCCCATGAGATCAGGCAATTTGCCATCAATAACCTGGACATCCTTTTGGGAACCCTTGCCCAGAAGATCCAGGACAGGGGCGGAAAGGTATATTTTGCCAAAGATGCTGCTGCTGCCACGGCCTATTGCCTGAAGATAGCCCAGGCAAACCAGGTCAAAATGGTGGTCAAGGGCAAGTCCATGGTCACAGAGGAGATTGGTTTAAACAAGATCCTTGAAGCCAACCAGATTGAGGTCAATGAAACAGACCTTGGTGAATACATTATCCAGCTTGCCGGGGAAACCCCTTCCCATATCATTGCACCTGCCATCCACAAAACCCGGAAAGAAGTGGCACAATTGTTTACAGAGAAACTTGGCATTCCCTATTGCGAAGATCCTCCTGTCCTGACCCAGGCCGCCAGAAAAGCTTTACGCAAAAAATTTCTGGGGGCTGACATGGGTCTTTCAGGTTGTAATCTGGCTTGTGCTGAAACAGGCCATATAACGACCCTCTCCAATGAAGGCAATATCCGCATGTCCACCACCATGCCAAAGGTTCACATGGCCTTCATGGGCATGGAACGGGTGGTGGCAAAACTGGAAGATCATGACGTGCTGTTCAGACTTCTCTCAAGGGGTGCGGCTGCCCAGAACATGGCAGGTTATGTCTCTTATATTGGCGGTCCCCGCACAGAAGATCAGCTGGATGGGCCAGACCAATTTCATCTGGTCATCCTGGACAACGGCCGTTCCAAAATACTTGCTGATCCACAATTCCGGGAGGTTCTCCTGTGTATCCGGTGTGCGGCCTGCCTCAATGTCTGCCCTGCCTATGGGAAAATCGGTGGTCACGCCTATGGCTACCCCTATTCCGGACCCATTGGCGCGGTTGTCACCCCGCTCTTGGTGGGGATCAACCGGGCCAAGGATCTTTGCCAGGGTGAACCCTTGTGCGGTGCCTGCAAACAAGCCTGCCCAGTGGATATTGACCTTCCCAGAATGCTCCTGGCACTCAGGGCAAAACTGGCAGAAGGAGATGCCTACTGGGAAGTGACCCGGGCCAGTCGAATTGAAAAACTGACATTCCAAATCTGGTCCTTTATAATTCAAAACCGGACATTCTATGACCTGGCCCTGAAGGCTGGGTCCATCATTCAAAGAATAATCCCTAAAAAAAACGGCATGATCCCAAACATACCCTTTGCCTTTAAGGGATGGACCCAAAGCCGTGATATCAAACCCCTTGCCCGGTCCAGTTTTTTAACCACTTGGAAAAACAGGGAACACAAACCATGATAGGGTCAAAAAATCAGGGAAATACAGACTATCACCAACATGAATTTATCGTGACCATTCAAAAGGCTCTGGGAAAATCATCCCAGGCTTCCCAGGATGAACTATTCGGGACACGGCCACAAGATCATGAAAGCCGGTTAAAGGCCTATATCAACAAAAACCTACCAGACAGACAGGCTCTGCTTGATCTCTTTATTGAACAGGCAGGGCTTTTAAATATGAAGGTTATGCCCATGGAAAATGTGTCCCTGGCCGGCCTTGCCATTCAAAAATTCATTCAACAAACAGAACCGGAATGGGGAACTGAAAAATCTATCATTGCTTGGCACCACCCCTTGATTAATCAGTTGAATCTTGCAAAAAACCTGAATGATGATGTCATCCTGTTTACAACCCGGTCATCCCCTACACCGGATGCAAAGGAAAGACAGGAAATCCGCAGCCGCCTGCTCAAATCATATATCGGTATTACCTCGGCGGATTTCTGCGTGGCCCAGTCTGCAACCCTTGTATTGAGAACACAGCCGGGCCAGCCCAGGGCAGTTTCCCTTGTTCCCTCCATCCATATGGCAGTCATCACAATGGACCAGATCATCGAAGACCTCACAGAACTATATTTCAGGCTCAAATGGGATCCCAAAGAGCAAGAACTGGGACTCACCAATTGCATGACCTTTATCTCAGGCCCCAGCAAAACAGGTGATATAGAACTTGTCATGGTCGATGGTGCCCATGGCCCCAGACAGATGATCGTATATGTGATCACCGGCTGATCTATTAACCCTTTTCCCTAAGAGGATATGATGGACTATCCCAGAATGCACCGAATCCGCCAGATCATTGACACCCCTGAAGTTGACCATATTAAAGATACCGTCATAAAGGAGCTGTCCAAACTTGACCTGGGCTCCAGGATACGCCCTGGTGACCGCATTGCCATTACAGCCGGCTCCAGGGGAATCAACCATATTGATGAAATCCTGAAAACCCTGATTGATGCTCTGAAGACCCATAAAGCCCGGCCCTTTATCGTACCAGCCATGGGAAGCCATGGCAATGGCACGGCCCAGGGGCAGATTGATATTTTAGAAAGCCTGAATATTTCCCAGGACACCATGGGAGTGCCCATCCTCTCGTCCATGGAGGTTATGGAAATCGGGACCTCGTCCCATGGATTCCCCATCCTTGTGGACAAACATGCAGCAACAGCAGACGGGGTGGTGGTGATGAACCGGATCAAGCCCCATACAGAGTTTGAAGGCCCCATTGAAAGCGGGTTGATGAAAATGATGGCCATAGGCCTTGGGAACCATAAGGGATGTTTTAAGGTTCACAAACAAACGGTAAATTTTGGATACAACAAGATCATTCCAGAAATAGGCTCCATTATTTTAGATAAACTCCCTATCCTGTTCGGTGTGGGGATAATAGAAAACATTTATGATGAGACAGCCTTTATCAAGGCCTGCCTGCCAGATCAATTTTTACACACAGAAGCCATGCTGCTAAAAAAAGCAAAAAATCATATGGCAAGACTCCCCTTTGACAAAATCGATATTCTGATCCTGGATGAAATGGGCAAAAATATCAGCGGCACAGGCATGGATACCAATGTCATCGGCAGAATCATGTTTATAGGAGAAAAAGAACCGAATACTCCCAGGATAACCCGTATTGTGGTTTTAGACCTGACCCAGGCTTCCCATGGCAATGCCATTGGCATCGGCCTTGCAGATTTTACCACCCAGGATGTGATCAGCAAATTGGATACCCAGGCCATGGCCACAAATGCCATCACAGCCATGACCCCGGAAAAAGCAAGGCTTCCCGTCAGCCTTGCCACAGACCAGGCAGCTATTGAGGCTGCCCTTGAAACAATTGGGGCTGTGGTTCCTGCCAATGCCAGGATTGTTCACTTAAGAAATACCCTTGAAATGGGGACACTGGATGTTTCCCAGGCCCTGATAGATGAAGTAAAAAAAAGAAAAGACCTGGTAATATTGGAAGATATCGGTCAATTGTCATTTAACGATAGGGGCAGACTAATACCAGTCAAATTGTAATCCTTTTGGAAAACCATTGCATCGTATATTCCTCTGCTTGGTTTTCCCTGTAATTAATAAATCATTTGCAAAACAAACCCTTATCTGTTATAGTTTAGGTTTTTTCGTTAATTACTATAATTTTGTGTGAGGAATCTTCGTTGAATATAGATATTAAAGGTCTTGTGATCATTGTCGGCAATTTTGGCAGTGGCAAAACCGAGACGGCAATCAATCTTGCGGCAACAAGAAAAAAAGACGGCATTGATGTAAAAATTGCTGATCTTGATCTTGTTAACCCCTATTTTCGAACCCGTGAAGCAAGGGTTTTTCTTGAAGGCCTGGGGGTTGAAGTTGTCCTGCCAGACAAAAAATATTTGCATGCTGATCTTCCCATTCTCACTCCTGCAATTGCAGGGATAATCCAACAGCCTGCCGAGCTTACCATTCTTGATGCTGGTGGCGATGATATGGGAGTGACGGTGCTGGCAGCCCTTGAAGATCATCTGTCAAAAAAGCAGGTCCATATGCTGCAGGTCATAAATCCCTTCAGGCCTTTTACTGAAAATGTCCAGGGCTGTATCAGGATAAAAGAAGAGATAGAAGCTTCATCCAAAATAAAGGTAACAGGCCTTGTCAGCAATGCAAATCTCATTGATGAGACAACGCCTGAAAATATTTATAAAGGATATGAACTTTTAAAGGATTTATCCGAGGCAACAGGGCTTAAAATGGAATTTATCACAGCTTGTTCACACTTATTACCAGAGCTTGAAATGGATCGTTTTACCTGCCCAGTACTGGAAATAAACAGAAATCTGAATTTCCCCTGGAAACGGCTGTAAACATAAGGAGTATTTTACATGGCGTACCAACATATGGGGAGTGAGCTGACAAAACCTACCTTAAGGTGAATAGACCCATGAAACGTTTTTCTTGACTATTTTTCCAGTTTAGGCATAGGATTCCCCCCATGACAAAGCAATTTTCACAG
>JAQICW010000401.1 GCA_027858355.1 Desulfobacula sp. | reverse complement strand
TGTTTGAACATAAAAGTTCACCCGACAACAATTTACAGTTTCAGCTTCACCGCTATATGGGGAACCTCTGGGAAAACAGCATCAAACAAAAACAGGCCAGAATGCCGGTGATCCCTGTTGTACTCTACCATGGGAAAATTGCCTGGAGCCCCGGAACCCTGATTTCCAGGTTTAAAAATCTTCCGGATGCGGTGAAACCGTTTATTCCCGATTTTGAATTTGTCTTTGTTGATCTTTCTGCCTATTCCAACGGATTCATTAAAAAGAGCATATTTGAGCTGGCTTCGTTGCGGGTAGCATTGTTGATCATGAAAAATATTTTTGATCAGAAAGGGCTGGAGCATCATTTGAATCAGTTTTTAGAAATCGGCCGCTCTTATTTCCAGGAAGAACAGGGGGTGAAATTCCTTGAAGCTGTGGTAAACTATATTTTACAGGCAACCGAAATAGAAACAGACAAACTTGTCAAATCGATTACCTGTATTACAGAAAAAGGCGGAGAGATAGCCATGACAACTGCAGAAAAACTTAGACAGGAAGGACGACAGGAAGGTAGCTATAAAATGATGATTTCCCTGGTTCGCAATGCCGGGGAAAAAGGGCTATCTGAAGAAGTGATTGCACAGATCGTCAATCTTGACGTTGCATTGGTCAGAAAAATATTGAATAACGAACCTGTTGATAGCCCGTTGCACCTGCTGCCGGACAGCTAACACCAGAGTTATTAGTCAGGCCCGACCTCACAAGGAAAAACCGCCGTCTCGAATCCAACCCGGAAAAATATAAGGACTGGATTTTTGACGGCTGCTCAGGCCTGCCTGATGAAGTAATGTAGGGGCGCAGCTTTCCTTGCCCCCAGGCAAAATTCTTAAAAGCCACTTTTTGACCACAAAAAGCAGGCTTTAAGAGCTAAAAACACCCCAAATTGGAACGATTCTCCAATAAAAACAAAAACTTATCGGGGTCAGACCCCGTTATGACAGGCCGAATAAGAATACAGCTCCTGTAAAAAGATACCCAACACCCATGAACCCAAAATCCAACAACCACAATAACCTGGTGTTGATTGCCTCTTTATCTTGGCTAAAATTTCCTGATTATTTTAAACAGATTTAAAAGTTATCAATTTATTTTAAACAAAAAGCAGTGGTCGCTTTGCTCCCACGAATGGGTTTTTTAAGGCATGGGGCAGGATGTCTTGAATAATAATGGAAAGGGGAAGCAGAATTTATCCACTTCCCCCTGGTGCATTATTCAATGCTACCTACCTTCCGGCTATCCCTTGTCAGGTTTCCTCCCCAGGATATCCTGACTCCGTTTTACCGAAACTCTAAAATTCTTCTTCACTATAGGCCTGCAGTCTTGCTTCTAACAATTCTTTAAGGAGCTGATTTTCTGTGTTAATTTTTTTGAAGCTCATAAGGATAATATCCATCATCAGATATCCCATCTGATCAACTATTTGCGCCATTCTGTTTTCAAATTCTTCTTCTTCAATATTCATGTTCCTCTCCTTTGATTAAAAAATTTCAGTCGCTGCAATCCGAACATGTTCAGCAGTGATCATTGCAGATTTATGTTTTGCTGCGACAATGATGGCACCTCGGGCCAGATGGTTGGCTTTTCTGAACAGACCACCTGAACCTTGGTGAATAGCCGTAATAGCAGCACTTTCAAAAATATTATGATTTACTCCTGCAATGGATAGATGGTGGCTCAGATATTCTTCCATACCTTTTTTATCTACACCTTGAAGATGACATTTTCCCACAACCCGCGATGCTAACGGCATTGAATTTCTGTACATGAGATTATCAATAAGGTTGCTCTGCCCTGCAAGCACTACAGGTAAAAAGGGTTTGGAGTCACTTTCAAACTGGATCAAAGTATGAAGTTCTGCAAACACACCCAGCTGGAACAAGGAGGCTTCATCAATTACCAGCACAACTTTCATTTTTTTACCATGAACAAATTCCAGTACCTCA
This sequence comes from Desulfobacula sp., assembly GCA_027858355.1. Next base: position 2,692 of record JAQICW010000401.1, on the reverse strand, counting down.
TGCTTGATTTTCCGGATCATGACGGCTCTTGATGTGCTGCCCACATCTGTTCCAAGCTCACTGAGTATCTGGCGGTACAATTCCAGTATTGAACCGGCAGAAGCCGTCACAAAAATAACCTTGTATTCTGAAGGGTGAAAATTTCTGGTCACATACCTTAAAGCGGTTGATTTGCCTGAGCCTATCTCTCCGGTAATCAGAGCAACAGCTCCCAGACGGACTGCATAGTGGATACGTTCCTCAACACCTATTAAAGAAGGGGTAACAAGTATCTGCTTGTGTGATATATCAGCACCAAATGGCTCCTGCACAAACTCAAAAAAAACACGGTAACTCATGGCATCCCCCATATTTGGCCACTTTGAGGTTTTAAATCTTTTGAAGATATGGCGATATTATTGTTTTTATCCCGCTTAACCCTGCAGTTGACATTAATATCTATCTGATTCAGCATGCCATAGGTCTTATTTTTGTATCTGATCTCAACTGATTCGCGTTCATCCTCATGATAAAGCAACTCCACCTGTTTACCGATCAGCGTAACCGGGGCTTCGTACATGATTCTGTCAAGCACAACTGATCTGTCTTTGTTTACCCGACGTCTGGCTACTTTTCTAAAGTGATCCCTTAGATTTTGTGGTGCCGACCTTATACATTCAATATTATCAACAAACCGGCTGATCGGAGATTGACCAGTGGATGAATGTTTTCGGCTATGGTACTCATCAGTAAGCCATCTTTCAAAGGATTGGTTTATATCCTGTAGTGTTTTACCGGCAAAACCCGGTAAAAATTGAGACCGGATAGTTTTAAAAACCCTCTCAATTTTGCCCTTTCCTTGTGGTTTATAAGGCCTGGCATGGATCAGGGCAATGCCAAGGGAAGCCGCTGTATGCATAAGCTGTCGGGATCGATAAGCGCTGCCGTTATCCACGTACAATTTTCTGGGCAGTCCTCGTTTCAATAATGCTTGTTCAAAGGCATGCATAAAAGATACTGCATTTTCCGATGTGTAAAATTGACCATAGGGTATCAACCTGGAATGATCATCAATAAAGGCTATCAGGTATGTTTTGTGCCTTTTGTCTCCTGCGATAAGCTTTGGGCCGTGCATGACATCGCTTTGCCATATGTCATTGGGCATTTCTGCTTCATATTTTCTCCTGTCTTCAACCGTTGTGTGCTTTCTCATAAGGTTATGTTGGTGAAAAAATCGGTAAACCGTTGTAAGGGGCAGATAAGCGTTTGGCGGGACAACACCACGTTTTTTTATTGTTTTGACAATAAAAGGGACGCTGACATCTGGCATCTCTTTTCGCAAACGGACAAGTCCAAGGCAGGTTTCTTCATCCAGAGCTCGTTGTTTACCCCAGTCGTTGCGGGTACTAGGGTAAAGGGACTCAAGGTTGTTTCCACTTTCTTGATAAAGTTTTATCCAGCGTTGTATCGTCCCTCTGCTGATACTGGTCCTGTCCGAATGGGGAATAACCCATTTTCGGTCACACTTTTCCATTAACAGTCTTTCTTTTTCTCCATGATCCAGCTTTATTTCACTTACAAAATCATGGATTATGCTGTATCGAAAGACTGCTACATCAATTTTGTACTTTTCTTCCATAAACTCCCTCCTGTTTTAAGGTTTCCTCCTCTTTAAAACAGTAAAAAAAGGATGTCACCAGAAGCCTTCGGTAGGGTGTTTAAATAGTTTATTTTGTACAGGTTTAAATTGATCGACTGACAGGGATTCGTCCCAGGCTCATAAGATAATCAAAGGCTGCAACCAATCCTTCTTTCCATTCTTCGGTCAAATGAGCTTTGACTTGGCGTTTAAGATTACAAAGCCAGTGGCGCTGTCGTGATCCGGCAGACCCTTTGGGCCATCTACCTGTAGTGATTCGATGTACAAGGGCCGATCGAATGGTATGTTTTGATGATTGAAACCTGGAGAAATGGCTTGAAGGGCGTAGCTTTATGATACATCCGCAGGCCGGGCACCGGTAGCGCTTCAACAACAAGGAGTCGTCAAATCCTTGAAAAATCGTACTGACAAAACCATGCCCCCATACTTTCCAGTTCCCACAACAGGGGCACTTCTCCGGTCGCTTCCATGGAAAATCTCGCCCCATGGTAAAAATTTTCTTGAGTATTACATCAACAAAAAGTATCATTGGTCAACTGGTTTTGGGGCTTATTGCCCCGGTTGTTTAGGGCGGGATGAGAGCTGTAACTCTCCCCGCCCCATTTATTCATAAAAAAAGGCTTCCACATGAAAGCCCATTTAATCCGACATTTTGATACTTTTAGTCAATATATTTTGAAAATTTTATCTCTTTTCTATCTATTTTATTGCGGCAATTAACACCATGACTTCATTGTGTCTTTTGGATTTTTGGCCCTTATCAAAGACATCTGCTGCCCCATCAAGCAGTGATCGTTTCCAATTGTGAATCATTGTTGGGTGAACCCCAAAGCTGGCGGCCAATTCTGAAATGGTTTCTTCGTTTTTAATTGCTGCCAGGGCAACTTTAGCTTTAAATTCCGAACTGTACTTTTTTCTTTTGTTTCTCATGCAGTGATCCTTTTTTCATTTTAAATTAGAGCTTAGCACATTGTCCAGTTTTTGGGGACCACCGTAGACAATACTCTTTTTTCTCATCAATGAACGATTCAAAAATGAGAATCCCGCCAGGTT
>JAQICW010000144.1 GCA_027858355.1 Desulfobacula sp. | reverse complement strand
GTTTTTCTCAGGCTGTTATAATGGATTGATTTTGCGACCAGCTCTTTGCCAGTACCGCTTTCCCCTTCTATAAGAACGCTGGCCATGGAAGGTGCCACTTTTTTAATAAGTTCATAAATTTCCTGCATGGGTTTGCTTTTCCCGATAATATTATCAAACTTGTACCGTGAACGGATGGCATCCCTGAGAAAGCTGTTCTCCTGAACTATTCTGTAAACCGAGATCGCTTTGGCAATATGTGCAATCAGTGTCTGGTTTTCGAAGCCTTTGAGAATAAATGTGTATGCGCCCTTGTGCATAGCTTCCACAGCTTTTTCAACACTGCCATCGGCGGTCATGATGATGACAGGGATATCCGGCTTGATTTCTTTAATCTTTTCAAGTAATTGGATGCCGCTCATCCCGGGCATTTTTACATCGGTCAAAACCAGATCTATGAGTTCATTGTTTAAAATATCCAGCGCCTCCATTCCACTTGAAGCAGTTAAGGATTTATAACCTTCTTCCTTAAGGATTTCTCTTATTATTGTGGGGTAATTTTTTTCATCATCAACAATCAGAATATTTTCCATGCCGTCTGTCTCCTAAGCCGGAAGCCTAATTTCCACGTTTGCGCCCTTTGTTTCAGTATTTGTAATGGCAATTGTTCCTTTGTGGGCTTCGATCATGTTTTTCACTATGCCAAGACCTAATCCGGTTCCAGTATCTTTTGTCGTAAAAAAGGGGTTCCATATTTTTTTTAGGGCTTCTTCAGGTATACCATCCCCGTTATCAATAAAGTTGATAACAATATTACCGGAATCATATTTCATTCGGATGGTAATGCAGCCATTGTCGTTTAAGGACTGAAACGCATTAATGAAAATATTTAAGAAAGCCTGGTGAAGCATGGCACTGTCAGCCATTATTTCAGGTAAGTTTTCTGATATTTCTTTTATGATGTTGAAATTATGATCTTCTATCTGGGAAGAAAGATAGGCAATATTTTTTTCTATAATCTCTTCAATCCTGCATAGACGAAGATCAGGGGTTTTGGGTCTGGCAAAATTCAGAAAGTCTGTAATAATATTATCAAGCCTGGCAGACTCTTCGACAATAATCTCGGCTATGGTGCTGTCGGCATCCAATTTTTCCATCTTTTTCTTCAATAATTGTGCACTGCTTTTTATAATCCCCAGGGGATTTCTGATTTCATGTGATATACCTGCTGTCATTTCACCAATGGCTGACAAGTGTTCAGCTTGATGCAGTTTTTCTTCAAGCTTAAGTCTTTCTTCAGCTCTTTGTTCCAGGATTTTTTCTCCATGCTTGACTACAAACCGAAGTACCATGAAAAGTATTCCCATAATAATAAAGCAGGACCCAACAATAAGTCCTTGAAGCTTAAATACTTTTTTATAATCATCGGAAACATCCCTGACAATTTCAACGACCCCCAGAACCCGGTCTGCCAGATCAGGTGATATCTGTTTGTCAACCCTTAGGGGAGCAAAGGTAATGATTTTTGTTTCCTGGGGAAACCAGAATAATAACTCCAGAAAGCTGCCCTGCTGTATGAGTCTTGACGTTGCTTCTTTTTTCATTGCTTTTTCATAATGGACACCACCTGCGTTTTTTTCTCCTATTTTAGTATGATCAAAGCTATAGGAGATGATGTTTTTTTCATCATAAAGGGTCACCATTTCAACATCAAAACTATGCAGGGTAGATCGGACAACTTTGTCCATCAGAAGGAATTGTTCTTTTTCTCGCAGCCTGATCTCTCTGTATCGTACTAATACAGGGAGCATAAACCTGGAAATGATCTGATGGTTGAGATTCTCCACAAGGAGTGATGCATATTCTTCACTTTTTTCCAGAAGAATATTTCTTACCCAGTGGGCATTTAAAGCTGAGATGGTAATGGTTGCCGCAAACATTATCACAAGGGAGGAGAAAGTGAAAAATTTAACCAGCCTGAAAGATTTTATGCCCTGTAAGTCATTTATTTTTTGTAACATTTATTCCACATTTTTTTAGTTTTTTAGTTTGACAAACCTATTTATCCTTTGCTATTTTTTTAGTAAAAGACACCATACTACTTGACTTTACAGCAATATCGGATCAAAGTATAGTCATATTGATGGGAGTAATCAATATAAAAGATTGCAAACTGGATTTATCTAAGTGACATTGGTTTTACCTTAATTATTGTGAATGTGTATGATATTTGGGAAAAAAGAGCATCTTGTCGGTCTGGATATCGGCTCTTCGTTTATTAAGGTTGCTGAGCTCAAAGTAACCGGGAAAGGGATTGTCCTGCATAAATTCGGGATGGCCCGAATCGCACCTGGCACAATTGTTGAAGGCCGGATTGCTGATATGAAAGGTCTTGCAAGTGACATTCGAACCCTTTTTAAATCCCAGAAAATTCGTGAGAAAAATGTTGCCATCTCAACTGGTGGGCATTCAGTGGTAATAAAAACAATTAATATTTCAACCAGACCTGAAAAACAGCTCCACGATACAATATATTCTGAGGCAGAACAATATATTCCCTATGACATTGATGATGTCAATATTGATTATCAAATCCTGGGTGAAAGCGAATTTTCCCTTGGTCACATGAGTGTGCTGGTGGTTGCAGTTAAAAAAGATCTGGTGGCTGAGTATATTGATTTGATTCATCTGGCCGGGCTTTATCCGCAAATAATTGATGTTGATACCTTTGCTCTTCAAAACGCCCATGACATACTGCCCTCTGAAAACCAGGAAAAAATAACCTTGTTGATTGATATAGGGGCATCAAAAACATCTTTGAACATATTAAAGGAAAAAGCATCATTAATGATGAGGGATACTGTATCTGGAACAAATCAGATCATAGAAGAGATTGTCCATCAATTTGATGTAACCGTGGATGAAGCAGAACAAATAGTGAATGGTCAGACAAATGATGTTGTCAGCCAGGATAGCATTCAGGAGATCTGCGGGAATATCTCTTTATCATGGTGCTCTGAAATTTGTGAAGTGGTGAACACGTATCAAACCTCTTCCAATTATGAGAAAATTGAAAAAATTGTATTGAGTGGTGGCGGTGTTTTTATTAAAGGCTTTAAAGATAGTCTTTTATCTGAGCTGGATGCAGATATATCAATTATTAATCCCTTTGAAGCCTTGATTGTAAATGAAAAGAAATTTCCCGACTCTTTTATAAACAAAGCCGGCCCCCTGGCACCGATAGCCATAGGACTTGCATTAAGAAGAGTGGATGATAAATGATAAAAATTAATCTTTTACCATTTAGAGTTGCCAGAAAAAAAGAGAATATCAGAAAGCAGATATCCATCTTTTTATTGTTGATTTTTTTAACCATTGTGGCACTTGTCTGGTACACAATGAGTATGAATAAACAAATTTTGGAAGTTAAAGAAAAAACAAAACAGGTTAATCATCAAATTTTAAAATATAAAAAAAAGGCCGACCGGGTAGCCCAAATTAAAAAAGATTTGAAAGTCCTTGAAGAAAAGCTTGAGATAGTCTCTTCGTTGAAAAAACAGAGAAAAAAACAGTTGATTTTGTTTGATGCAATGAATGACCTTATTGTTCCCCAGCGAATGTGGCTTGAAAGTTTTAAAACAAATGGAAATAGTGTTACCATCAAAGGGATTGCATTTGACAACCCTACAATTGCTGATTTTATGGATAAACTTGAAAATTCTTCAATTTTTGACAAAGTTGATTTAAAAACAGCTAAAATAAAAAATTTTAAAGATGGTATTATGTTAAAATCATTTGAATTGCTTTGTAGCAAAGCAAAATCAAAAGAAGAGAAACAAGAAAATTCAAAATAAGGGCAGAATGAGCAAGGGAAAAAGTAAAATTAATGAAACAAAAAAAAACCTGGACGTTTTTTTTGAAAAAGTCGCTACACTTACAAAAGTACAACGGCTGCTTATCTACCTTATAACATTCGCTGTCATCGGAGGAGCCTATTATTATTTTGTGTTTATGTCAAAGCACGATGAATTGAAAAAAGAACAAAACAATTATAAAAGCCAGGTTGCCACGCTTTCAACATATAAGAAAAGGGCTTCCGAGATTTTAAAATATGAAACATTAATGGCCCAAAAAACCGAGGAATTTAATATAGCAATGAAAGCCCTTCCTGATAAACGTGAGCTTCCATCATTGTTGTCAGGTATTTCCAAGGCAGGGAGCTATGCAGGACTGGCATTTCACCTGTTTCAACCTGGCAACGAAGTCACTAAAGAG
>JAQICW010000350.1 GCA_027858355.1 Desulfobacula sp. | reverse complement strand
ACCTTGTATTGATCATGGCATTCAATTATCTAATCGGTAACCATGATGCTCATGGGAAAAATTTTTCAATTATCCATGAACAAGAGATTGAAATGGCACCTTTTTATGATCTGATTTCTGCACAAGTATACCCTAACCTGGAAGGCGAATTTGCCATGGCAATAGGACAAACATTCAGGTATGACCGTGTCAAAGAGCATTCCTTTGTTGTGTTTGCCAAAGATCTGAAAATACGGCCAAGAAAACTGGGTGAATTAATGGGGGGAATGGTTGAATCAGTCTCAAACGCATATGAACCAATTCTTTCAACCCATGAAAAGGAATATGGGCCTTCAACAATTTATCAAGATCTATTTAAGGTTATACAAGTCAACCTTGAACATTTGGAGAGTTTGTTAGATAGAATAGGGGTATGACCTATGGACAAAGGGAGCAGCCCTGTTCAAGGCAGCTGGGACAGTTTAAGTGCAGGTTTCCGCACAGCCCCAACGTGTAAGTGCTTATCCCGCAGGACTGACAGACCATGGCGGCTGACCAATTCATGGATTCGGACGATCTCTTCTTTTGTATATTTTTGGATGGTTTTTGTGTGAAATTGTTTTTCTGCATTGAATAGCATACTGAGCATTCCCGGTGCCAGGGCCCCTGTATCAATATTAATTGAAAAATCCAGAAGCTGTCCTGGGAAAAAATTCAAATCCAGAATTTTACCTTCATTCAAGCTTCCAAAACCAATAAAAAATCCTCGATATTCCATCAAATATTTCGACCAGTCTCAAATGTCTTAAAAAAGTATACAACTTGAATGAGCATTCCTTTATGATAATAGCATTATGGATGAGTAAACTTTTAATTTTATATCGTCAAAATCCATAAAATAAAACTGATTATATCGGATTTTGGGGAGGGCTTCTAAATCCTCCCAAAGATCCTGAAATTAGAAGATTTTGCAACCAGTTACCATGATAGCTAAATCCGTTCAATCTTTCAGCAGGACTCTGAAGACCATTATATATTTTTGAACGGTCCTTGGATTTGATGGTGCAAAATTTTGAATCAGAGCCCATGCACGTATTCCTCGCTCTGCTGACTCAATGTTGCCATGGAAATATTGTGTATTAAATAGATATCGATCCATTCTTTGCATGAGTCTATCAATCATATTGCTCGTTCTGTGAGATCCTGGCAAATCATATGCTTTGGTGAATTTCGTAAGATTATTTCGAATTTTTTCAATCTTATCCATCATGAATTTTGGGATTTCAGATGCTTTTCCCCACTCATATAGACGTCTTAGTCTTTGTGAAAAGGAGCGCTTACTATCGGCTTCATAACATTCCCAAAGCTTAGATGAAACCTGCTCAAAGAAATCTTTGTATTTCTTGCGCGATCGATCTCTGATACCGATATAAATATGGAGAAAGCATGCAATTAAGACAGTTGCCGGGTAAAGGCTCTTCCAAGAATTAATAGTGGCCAGCCAACCATCTGTGTTAACGGAATCAGGACAATAACCTGGTTTCAAATTTTGTGCTTCATTTTTAAAAACTCCATACCCTTCTTCTAAATCGGCCTGGCCAGCACTTTTTTTAAGACCAACGCCTAATATGCAATCATTGCCAACTGTACAAGGGATGTAAGCTTTTTCCCCTTTAATCTTTGTGTGCTTTTCGTCTGCAGCCAGATGCAAGGGCAGCTTTTCAGCAGACCGAACAGTAATGCCTACTATACTATACCGCCCCAGAGAGGCTTCCATACGATACCAATACATAGGATCTCTTCCGAAGCAGTAGCTCAGAGCCCAAAATGGAACAGCAAATTTACGCAGCATCAGCGGTTTTTCAACATCAACAGCCATACCTGTTAAGTATGGCATAATGAATGATGGGCGGATAGTAAAACAGATGACCTTATCTTTAATTGTGACCTTGATACGCCTGATATTAATGGATAACTTTTTTGACAAATAAAGATCTTTCATCTGGTAACCATATTGAAGTTCAAATGGGAAAAGTTCTGGATGACGTTCCATAGAGGAATCCAATACGGATCGAAAATAGGATGCATCATATATGTTAAGTTCATATTCGGCTTGATTAAAATCCACTACAATTGTACGATTTTTCCGGGGAGTTGGCTTTGAGTTTGACTGTTGCATGCGACCTTCTTTTTTATAGGTTAAATTTTCCAATTCAACCATACATGGAAGGCGTTCAATAGTCTACAAAATAAGTCACTCCCCTAAATCCGTTACAATCAGAATTTTTCAATATAACAACAGCAAAGGCTTTTAAATGGACATATACTGGAAGACCTTTGACTGTATAGGACAACAGGGTGATGGATTTAAAGGTTGTGGTAGTACTTAATTATTGACAAATAATAATCAACTGGACCAAGGAAGAAATCCAGGACCGTATGCGCCAACCGCATAAGCCTCATAGATTAAATTTTGTTGCAATTTTGTGTAATATATGTATGATTTAGACATGACATTTGAATGGGATAATGAGAAAAGCCGCAGTAACCAAACCAAACACGGCATTGATTTTGATACAGCCAGGGCCTTGTGGGACGATGGCAACCGGGTCGAAATCCAAAGTTCCTATCCACTTGAAAACAGGAATATTTTGATAGCTAAGCTTGATAAAAAACTATGGACGGCAATTTTTACTTGGCGCGGGAGTGCCCTGCGAATTATATCAGTTAGACGTGCCAGAAAGCAGGAGGCAAATCTTTATGGTTAAAAAAAAAATAGCAAAAAGCACGGAAGAATTTGACCGGCGATTCGATGATGGTGAGGATATTCATGATTTGATTGACATCTCCAAAGCCAAAATTGTTCGGCACGGTAAAAAGGTACGTATCACAATCGATATGGCGGAAGAGCTGGTTAGTGAAATCGATGGCATCAGAGCTACCATAGGTGTGGACAGAGGGGCCTTGATCAAGGTCTGGCTATACGAAAGAGTAAAACAAGAGAAGAGTAGGGGGTCAGGTCTCAACATCTAACATCGTCCAATATGTAATTCGGGGGACACCCGTAGCCCATAGCCCAGCCTGAAAAATTTTGGATTCAACTTGTATTTCAGGATATGTTAAGAAGAGAACAGCTTAATTATACTGTTTCAGTCGCATAGTCACCAGCTATTTAGAATTCCCTGAAACAAAGACGGTTTAAACCTTGCCATTGATGAAGCCCACAGACGTTACATGCATGCTACAGATCAATTTTCATGAAGGAGATCGCGTGGTCATTTATGGCAATACGAGGGACACCTGGAAGAGGCTGGGATTGAATTTATAAATGAGGAATGAGGAAGGATGGGTTGGGGTAAAGTTCAGTCTTGATTATCTTGCATTATGATAGAAATATGATTAAAGTAAAAATATGAATACACAAAATAACAATTCAGATGATTATGACAGTCCCTGGAAAGAGGGGATGGAACTCTATTTTAAGGAACTTATGGAATTTTTCTTTCCTGAAATAGCATCTGAAATTGCCTGGGCTAAAGGGTATGAATTTCTTGATAAGGAATTACAAAG
>JAQICW010000312.1 GCA_027858355.1 Desulfobacula sp. | reverse complement strand
TTTAGGCCGTTTGGCACCATCATGGGGTATGTCCTGCCGGGACATTTGCCCCATTTTATAACCCCAAATGCGCTTGAGCAACTTTTGTTAAAAAGTGCACAGGTTCTGGGAATCAACAGGGGACTTTGTATGGTGGATTTTATCATTTCTGGCGAAACAATTGCGCTGATTGAACTGACCCCCCGGCCCGGGGGGGATTGTCTGCCTTATCTGTTAAAGGTGTCTACTGGGATGGATATACTGAAACACCGCCTTGATTTTGAACAAAAATATCCCTTGGAGCTGACCCGGCATGACGAGGTAACGTCTCCCCATGTGGGAATCAGACTCCATGCAGACAAAAGCGGCATCCTCAAAGGAATAGACAGCAGCCACCTGGTGGAAGATACCCGGGTGAAACATATTTTTTTGACAAAAAAGCCGGGCCATCGGATTATATTGCCGCCAAAGGACTATGATTCGTGGCTTTTGGGACATATCATCATTGAACCATCAAATGACAAATACCCTGAGTCCCAGGCCATGTGCATTTCAAAAACAATCAATATCCGTATCGATCCCGAAAAAAAAGTTACCCATTTACCGGAGGCATCATAAGCTGTTATGTCTGATAATACCTGGCCTGCCACCCCGCTTCTGCCAAGGGAAGTCCTGGAGCCTTTTGTTTCCGCCTATTTTGATCGCAAACACAGGTATCAAGAAGTTATCCAAAAACACGGCTCCCCTTTGTGGATTTTAGAATCTTCAATATTAAAACAGAATGCCCAAGAATTTTCAGCGGCCTTTATCAGCTTTTTCCCTGAGACATCTTTTTATTTTGCCATGAAAAGCAATAATCATCCAGAGGTTTCTGCCACGCTTCTTAAATACGGATTTGGACTGGATGTTTCCAGCGGTGGTGAGTTGAAATCTGCTTTGGCCTTGGGTGCCAGGGATATTATATTCAGCGGGCCGGGTAAAACCAATGAAGAGTTGGCCCTGGCAATTGCTCATAAAGACAGGACCACTATCCTTTTAGACAGCTTTGGAGAGCTTGAAAGGCTTAAGATTCTGGTTTCTGAATCACACACCACACTTCCTGTCAGGGTTGGTATCCGGTTAACCACAAACCCAAACGGTTTATGGAGAAAATTCGGCATTGCCCCGGAAAAGCTGATCACCTTCTGGAACCAGGTTAAAGACCTGCCCAATATTAAATTTAAAGGGCTTCAATTTCATTCAAGCTGGAATCTCACACCGGACAGGCAGCTGGAATTTATTATCTTGCTTGGCAAAATTCTCAATAAGATGCCTGCCCGATTCAATCAATCCATTGAATTTATAGATATTGGCGGCGGCTATTGGCCGGGTGAAGGGGAGTGGCTACAGTTTGCAGGCACTAAGGAAGGCCTTTGCCAAAAGGCAAATGGTAACAACCTGGTTCCTGTCAGCAGCCATTATCGGATACCCTCAACTCCCATAGAGACATTTGCCCAAACACTTTTTAAGGCAATCCATGAACATATTTTCCCATTGGTTAACTGCCGCATCTGTTTTGAGCCGGGCAGATGGCTCTGCCACAGTGCCATGCATATTTTTTTTAGGGTAATCGATAAAAAAGACCATGACCTGGTCATAACCGATGCCGGCACCAATGCCATTGGCTGGGAGCGGTTTGAAATCGATTATTTCCCCATACTCAATCTCAGTCAAAGCGGATTGGTGGAAAAGTCCTGTGATATTTTAGGGTCTTTGTGCACCCCCCATGATGTATGGGGGTACACTTATTTTGGCAAGGATATCGGGGTGGGAGATCTTCTGATGATTCCATGTCAAGGGGCGTATACCTATAGTCTCGGACAAAATTTTATCAAACCATTGCCTGGAGTTGTTAAGATTTAACCCCTTTAAACTAGTGTGACAGACATACCTTCCCAAAATACGCCCTTATTTAAATTTTGTATAAGCAAGGCCCAAACAATACTTAATATATTGTAGAAGGAGATGATTATGAACAAGAATCAAATTGAATTTTTCACGACTGTTTTAAATCAGCGGCTTGATGAGTTATTAAACCAAGCTGGTCATGCGATGTCTGAACTTGTATCTCAAAATATTCAGGAAATAGAATACTTAGACCGGGCTTCGGCTGAAATAGGTCAGTCTTTTAAATTGAGAATAAGATCAAGGGAAAGCTTGTTGATCAAAAAAATCTGGCAGGCACTGGAAAGGATTGAAGAAAAATCCTATGGGATCTGTGAATCCTGTGGTGAAGACATATCGATAAAAAGACTTGAAGCAAGGCCTGTTACAACAAAATGTATTTATTGTAAGGAAGAGGAAGAAAAACTGGAACTGCTTACGCAATAATTTATTAGGTGTGGAGATCAGCGGCACTTCTTGACTAAGTTCAATAATAGACATATAAATGAACAGCTTATCTCTTGCTTGATGAGATCACTTATATTTCATTCATTTTATAAGGAGAACAAAGGCCTGTGCAGATCAGAAAATTGAACGAAATTCTATTATTAGTGATCTTTTTTATATGCCTGCCATCGTTAATGTGGGGGGAAACTAACACTCAAGCATCTCTGGACGATAAAAATTCCCTGATTCAGTTTGAGCAAGCTGTTGAAGCGGCAAAAACACACCTTGATGTCCTGGAAATAGAACTGATTGCAGAACGACGAAGGCTTAAGGAAGAAGCAAATCAGCAACAGATCTACAGGACCCAGATGAATTCTCTAAGAAACTTTCTGCTTGTTCCTGAGATCAGCGTTTTCGACCTGGAAAAAGG
>JAQICW010000223.1 GCA_027858355.1 Desulfobacula sp. | reverse complement strand
TGCCCTATTTGGAAAACAAAGGTATTTTAACCAGGCGGACCATTCATCCATCCCTTCATATCATACCCTTTCATCCTGATGATACACTGGTTTCCTATGGATTTAAACTTTATAATATTGATCACAAAATTGGATATCCATGGTTTGCCCAAGTCTTTTCAGGCCTCACACTCACTCAACTCAAAGAACAGGTGGATGAACTTTTTGCACTTAATGGGAGAATGACACCCTGCAAATACTGGGAAAATGATCAATTGGTTGATTCTGCCGTCAGGTCACCCCGTATTTATCCAGCCCAGCGCGAATTAATCAATACTCTGCAGGCAAACGGCATTGAAGTTTACATTATAACGGCTGCTCTTGAAGAATTGACAAGAATGGTCGTTTCTGATTCAAAATATGGACTTAATGTGAAGCCTGAAAATGTGATAGGTGTCTCCTGTCTGCTCAAAGACAGGAATACCAAGGAAGTGACCACTGCCCGCAGACAGATTTTAAAGGGCCATTTCTGGGATGAAATTTTTACAAAAACCGATCATTATGCCATGGAAGTCAACCCTTACATCCTGAGTCCGGATACCTTATATGGTGGCAAACTTGCAGCACTCAAAGAATATATACATCCCATAAAAAAACCTATCCTGGCAGCGGGTGATTCAGCAAGCGATCATTTTTTGCTGTTTTGTTCTGATTATAATAAGGGTGGATTAAAATTGTGGGTTAACCACGGGGAAGAAGCGTGGGATGCCACACAAAAAGAATACCAGAAAAGGGCAGAACAGGAAAAAGAGCTGGGTATTGATGTTACGGGAGATAAGAATTGGATCATGGTCTATCCAGAAGATCTTGGTTTAATGGTTTAAAACAGGTTCAGGCTATCCATGGCTGGATAGCCTGAACCAAATAGTACTTTAAAAATGACTTGATCCATCCCAGCAGTGAGTGCACAGGCTTTTTTTGGGAAGACCAATGGCTTCAATCAGATCTTCTATTTTTTGATATTTTAAACTATCAAGTTTGAGCCGCTCTATGATTTTATTGACCATGGCCGCATGTTTGTTTGAGCCATCCAGTGCATAGTCTGTCAGGTCTGAGTTTTCAATCCCTTCAATTTCATAAATGGCTTTCCGGCCGGCTAGATCAAGGGTTGATCGGGATGTTGAAAAATTCAGAAACTCACAAGGATAAATAAGACAAGGGCAGGCAATTCTCATATGAACCTGTTTTGCACCATATTCATACAAAATCTTGGTATTGTCCTTTAGCTGAGTTCCCCTGACAACTGAATCGTCACAGAATATGATACGTTTTCCCTGGATAATTTCTTTAACAGGGATAAGTTTCATTCGAGCCACAAGGTCCCTCATTTCCTGATTCTGGGGCATGAAGCTTCTGGGCCATGTCGGGGTATATTTTACATAGGGTCTCATATAGGGGATTTTGCTATGATTGGCAAATCCTATGGCATGGCCGATTCCAGAGTCAGGGATACCGGCAACAAGATCAACCTTTTTGGTTTCCCTTTTTGCCAGGGCTGCCCCACAATTATACCGGACCTTTTCCGCATTAATCCCCTCATAGGATGATGCCGGGTATCCATAATATACCCATAAAAATGAACAGATCTGCAGCTCCTGGCCCGGGGGCTGAACCTGTTCAATTCCTTCTGGTTTCATCAGGATGATTTCATTGGGGCCGACATAGTATTCCGTTTCAAAACCAAGATTGGAAAATGCACTTGATTCAGAGCTTGCTGCAAAGGCATTCTCTCTTTTGCCTATGATAATAGGGGTTCTCCCCAGCCGGTCCCTGGCCACAAAAATACCTGAATCCGTTAAAACCAGCATTGAACAGGAGCCCTTGATCTTTGTCTGAGCGTTTAAAATCCCTTCTTTAAAAGAGTCTTTCTGGCTGATGAGGATTGCCACAAGCTCTGTGGGGTTGACATCACCCTGGCTTGTTTCGGCAAAGTGGACATTTTGTGAAAATGCCTCTTGGGTCAGTTCTTCAAGGTTTGCAATTTTGCCAATGGTCACCACTGCGAATTTTCCAAGGTGGGAATGAATCATGATGGGTTGGGAATCTGTGTCGCTGATAACGCCTATCCCCATCTTCCCAGGCAGTTTGTCAATATCTGATTCAAATTTTGATCTGAAATATGCATTTTCAAGACTGTGAATTGTCCGATGAAATCCGTCTTTATTCACAGTAGCCAAACCACCCCGCTTGGTTCCAAGATGTGACAGATAATCTGTTCCATAAAAAAGTTCTTTGTTACATTCCAGCTTAGAAGCACAACCGAAAAAACCGCCCATAATGTTTTTTCCCCATTTTCAATAAGTGATTATCTTTTTATTTCCATTTCCATGCCAACAGGATCAATTAATAATTATTGTTTAAAATGTCAAACAAATAAATATTCCCTGATCCATCATCAAGGTACCACCTGCTGCGTTGACTACGGTCGTTCCTCCCTGCGGAGTATGACTTATACGCCTCACTCGTCACTCCTTGTCGCCTTGCATCTGGCACCTTGCTGATGGCCAGGGATAGTTCATAACCCATGGTCTGAATTTATTTTCCGCTCAGATGTGACAATCTGATGAATAAAGCTGGCCATGACATTTAATACAATTTCCTGCTGTTCAAGATGAGGAGAATGCCCGCAGTCATCAACCAGATATGGTTTGACATGCTTTACATGATTTTTAATGGACTCAATCTGTTTTATGGTTCCATACTGATCGTTTTTCCCCTGGATGGCCAGCATGGGGATATCAATCCTGGTTAAATATTTTTCAATATTCCAGTTGATAAAATTGGGAGCAAGCCAGACATTGTTCCATCCCCGGAAAGCATTTTCTGTATTTTCACCATGATATTTTTCAAGACGTTGTCTTAAATCCTGGTGTTCGTAATTAATTTTTGCCTTTTGTATACTCTCCACAGTCTTTTGTTCGCAAAAAACATGGGCCGCTTGTGTGATCAGCCCTTTCAGGCCTTTTGCACAGGGACTGCCGCTAAAGATAATCCCAATGGAACCGCCATCTGAATGCCCCACCAGAATATAGGTTTTTATGCCTGCTTTTTTTATAATTTCCGGCAGTATGCGCAAGGCTTGTTTGTGCATGAAATTTATTTTCCAGGGAAGAGGGCAGGGATCGGAATTGCCGTATCCAAGTCTTGAAAAAACCAGAGCCGGGCACCCTGTTTTTTGGGATACTTTTTTGGGAAAATCTTTCCACATCCTTGTACACCCAAGACCTTCATGCAGAAAGATCAGGGTTGGTTTGTTCTTTTCTTCTTTTTCATGCCATTGTATCTCAATTTTTTTGGAATTCAGTTTTAAAAAATCTGTCATGGTTTTAATTTGTTTTATCTGGTTAATAGATTGTTGGTCTTTATTTTTTCATTAAGGTGTCATAGGCGTTCTGGATTTCTATAAATTTTTTATTGGCAAGAATAGAAAATTCTTCACCCAGATGGGATAGTTTATCCGGATGGTATTTTTTAATGGCTTCTTTATATGCAGCCCGAATTTCTTTTTTTGATGCATTGGGGCCAATACCAAGAATCTCATAAGGGGTTTGAATGATTTTAGATGATGTGTTTTTTTGATTGCCTGGCCCATTTGTCTGCTGGTGTTTTTTATCCGAGGCAAAATTTTCAGCAGTCTGGTTATAGGACTGTTTAAATGGGCCCTTTTTTTTAAACAGGAAATTGGGCAGTCTTCCATATCTTATCAGATAATAAATCGTACCAATAACAACACCATCATCAATCCAGCCGATAAATGGCAATAATAGATCCGGGATAATATCCACTGGGCTTATCAGATATAAAAGGCCGAATATGATTAAAACGATTTTCAGATAAAAATTCAATTCATTATGCCTTGTTTAGTACATCAATCATGGTATACAGCTTTTTTGACCTGTCAGGTTCGGCAAGCTTGTCATTTAGGAAAATAACAGCATCAAAGGTGCCGTTTACATAAATATCCCTGCCATTGATATTGTGTTTGAATTCAAAAAAGGCTGACCCGTCTTTTGCGATTAAGGTATAGGTATGCCATCCATGCCCGGTCAGGTGCTCTTTGGGGATTTTCCATTCTTTTTCCTGTAGTTCAGGGTCTCTTACCATTTGAATGTCGTTAACATCAAAATCAGTTCCCAGTTTATTAAAGTATCCCACCATTGCCCTGGCAGTGCCTGAGGTGTCTGCTTTGTCTTTCTGGTGGCTTTCAACTACGTTAAGGGTGTATCCCTCAAAAAGATTTGGAAAGGTGTTTGCCGCATATTCCATCATGGCCTGGAATCCGACAATCTGTTTTGCCATATTCGGCGCAATGACAGCTGGAGTTAAAGAATTTTTTACAACCTGTTCAAGCTGTTCTCTGTCCCCGCCCGTGGTTCCCATAACAAAGGGGATTTGGTTCTGAGTATAAAAAACCGCATTTGAATTAACAGCCAAAGGGTGTGTATAATCAATGGCAATAAAGGAGACAAACCATGATTTGATATCTTGGATTCGTTTATCCCGGGTATCTGGTTTGACAAGTTCAAAACTAATTGAATCAATTGTCTGGGTTTTGCTTTCAATTCCCTGGCCCGTAAGGGAAAAGGGAATGACGTTAAACCTTTCATCTGCAATGGCAAACTGGGCCATTTTGCCGGCAACGTTGCCGGGCAGGCCATTGATCATAATATTTATTTTTTCCATTTAAACATCTCCTTACAGGGTTTGAACAAGGTTGGATAATTTGGGAAGTTTGTCTGTATCCAAACCTTTGATGATGTTTTTTAACGAGTTTACAGCATCAGGGATATAGTGTTCAAAGCTTTTTTTCTTTTTGATGTGGCTTAAAAAACTGAAAGCACCCAGAAATTGCAAATTTCGTGTTAAGCAGCAATAATGATAGCATTTTAAAAATTTTTGTTTTTCCTTTGGCCTCAATTTTAATTTTTCCGTGGTGTATTGCAAAAGATCATTTTTTATTTGATCGTTAAGATTAACATAGGGGTCAATCAGTAAAGATGCAAGATCATATTGCAAAGGCCCTGACCTTGCCGATTGAAAATCAATAAAAAAAGGTTGGCTGTTGTTTATCATAATATTTCTTGACTGCATGTCACGGTGCATTAAACCAATTAATCCGTGTTTCAGTGCTTGGTCAGCAATATGATCAAATTCTTGTGAAAACTCATGAAGACAGACACCTTTGTTTAAATAGCCCTGAATAAATGCATTTATAAAGTAATTACATTCTTTTTCAATAATCAGTTCTTTTGAATAGGTTTCAGTCTGACACGTCCATTCTTTTTTAAACCCTTGAAATCCTTTAAAGGAAAAATCAATTAAACAATCTATCACTTTTTTATATAGTTTTAGAGTGAACAGGGTATCATTTTTTTGTTTGATCTGGGTCTCAAGATGGACATCACCCAGGTCCTCGAGAATAACCATCCCGGAAAGCGCATCATGGTTCAGGATGCGGGGGACAAAAATGCCTTTTGAAAAAAGATGGTTCCCAATATGAAGAAAGGCATTAAGCTGTAAAAGCTCAACACTTTTGGGCATGCAAATGCCGTGGTCTGAGATAATAAAAGACCGATCCCCATATCCTGCCCTATACCAATACCGGTCTGATCCATCGCCGGCAAGTTTGTCAATGTGAAGTTCTTTTATTTTGTCCTGTTTAATCTGAAATTGGGCAGCAGAAAGTATTTGAAGGGAGGTTATTGAATAGGTATCTTTTGTCCCGATATCTGACCAGAAGATATCTTTTTCTACAAATGCTTTTATCTGTTTTTGACTACAGAGATGTTGATATACATCTATGCTTGAAAATATTTTTTTATCGGGAAAATAATCATAAATTTGGGGAGACAAAACCTGGATGCCGGCAAATGCAAGGCCGTTTGTTTTTGAATCAAAGTTTTGGACATATCCCTGGCTATCGATTTTTACTTTATTGAATTTGTCATAATCATGGAGGACAAGGGTTGCCAGGGTATTTGATTTTTTATGAAAAGCATACACCTTATTCAGATCAATATTTGAAATAATGTCAGAATTAATGACAAAAAAAGGGCTGTCATTTAAAAAAGGCTTTGCATTGGCAATTGCGCCGCCAGTATCAAGAATAGCAGGTTCGTAAATCGTTTGAATGCTGACATCATATCTAAGTTGCTTAACAAAGGCTTCTATCTGGTCGTGCAAATGATGTGTATTGATCCAAATTTGTTCACACCCATTGTCCACAAGCTGTTGAATGACATGCTCAAGTACGGGTTTAGACACCAATGTAAACAGCGGTTTTGGAATTTTTCGGGTATAGGGTAGGAGCCTTGTGCCAAATCCTGCTGAAAGAATAAGTGCTTTCATGGTTTTAAGATGCTATCAAAAGAATTAACCGGTCAAGAATATTCTTATAGTATTCAATCTGTATATGATCCTGGGGTCCTGTAACCCCATTTTTGGTAAAATAATTGGCAGCATTTTTATAATTAATCAGTGAAAGGGATTCTTTAAATGTGATGATTTTGGTTTTATAAAGTTTGGTACCCATGGAATGGATTTTTTTAACTTTTTCTTTTTCATCATGCTTTTCTTCCTTATATTTCTCAAAATAAAGAAGGGTGGTTTTATAGGATTCAAAAAATGGCTGCAAAAAGGCGGCAACCCATTTGAGTTCCCTTAACCCCTGGGATGTGATGCGGAACATATCTGATTCAGACGAATCCGGCACAAGTATTCCCTCATTAACAAACCATTTAATACATGTTGAGATATCTTGTTCATAGGTGGTTTCTTCATCAAAGAAAAATTCATCTGTAAACATTTTTTCCAGGAATTTATATCGGATTACAAGGTCTGAAGAAGAAAATTGGAACCTGTCAGTTTCAAGAATTGCCACGGCAGTGTATGCAAAATAGACAAAAAAGGAAATCACTGAATTTTTGTAATAGTCCAGAATGGCCCGTTTGTTATCCTTTACAATAAAAACCGTGTTTTCAGTGATATCTTTATCATCCTCGTCAGCAAGTTCTATAAAGTCCCTTGAGATAAAGTCGTTGATAACTACGTTCAAGGCATTTTCAGGATCAACCAAAAGAGCATCAGAAATCTCTGTATTCAAGAAGGTCAATATATTCATATAGGTAGTCACACGGGCTATCATATGCTTTTTTACGAAACTGTTTTTTGAACAATTTAATACTGCACTGGCGATGATACCGTAGGGGGTGGCCACGGCATTGGTATTGATTGCCTTGATCAGCTTGTATCCAAAGGTTTTTACAAATTCTATGTATTCTTGTTTCGAGATTTTAGAAAGATCAATATTTTTATCCTGGATATAATCTTTTAAGGAGATGGGCTCATTAAACTTCATATATACTTTGCCGTATTTTTTCTTTAAAAATTTACGGGAATTGATCAGGCCTTTCAATGTTTCCGGTTGCTTTTTACCACCTTCGATTTCCTTTAGATATGAATCTTCTTCAAGTACATGATCATACCCGATAAAAACCGGCACAAAATAAAGGTTGTCACAGGCACCATTATTATAGGCATTAATCAGCATGGCAAGACCGCCGGGCTTTGGAGCTAAGAGTTTACCTGTCCTGCTTCTTCCGCCCTCAATAAAAATTTTTATATTAAAACCTTCATAAAGAAGTTTTTCCAGGTATGCTGCAAAAATTTTTGTATAAAGCGGTGCCCCTTGAAAGGTTCGCCTGAGAAAAAAAGCACCACCTCGTCTGAATAAAGGGCCTAATGGCCAGAAAGACAGGTTTTTGCCTGCAGCAACATGGGGGCAGGGCATATTGTTTTTAAACATGACATAGGGTAGCAACAGGTAGTCCAAATGGCTTTTATGGCATGGCACCAGTATGAGCGGCGCTTCCGTGGATTTTTCCCTCATCCGGTTGATTTCTGTCTGGTTGACAACCAGATCTTCAAAGATATTTTTAAACACCCAGGTTAACAGCCAACTGGCAAAATTGATGACCTGCAAATTGTAATTTGCGGCAATCTCTTTAATGTATCCGGCAGCTTTTTTATGGGTTTTTCTTAATGTAAGGTTGTTTTCCACGGCATATTGGGCCAGGTATTCACGTAAAGATTTTTGGGTTAAGATATCTTCAGTGATTTCCTGTCTTGATTTTAAAACCGGACCCGTTATGCTTTTTCTCTGTCTGTTCAGTATCTTTACTAGATGGCTTCGTAATCTATGGGTTTGGAATTCCGAATCAAGCTGTTCAATTTCAGGTCTGTTGATAAATTCTTTTAGATTAACAGGGTTTGCAAGCTCAACTCTGATTTTTTCAGGTTGCCTTAGTATGATAAAAAAACGTTTTATAAAGCCAGGCTTTTCATGGGTTCCAAAAAGAATATCCGTTAACGTCGGCTCCTTTCTCATTGGCTTTGTAACATAAATAATATTTTCAGGAATAATTATGACGGATTTATCTATGCTTTTTTGAAGCTGTATCAAAAGGAAGAGGGGGTCTG
>JAQICW010000135.1 GCA_027858355.1 Desulfobacula sp. | reverse complement strand
TTCCATGGAATTGGTCCGGTTGGTTCCGATTCCCCTGATATACCCGTTATCTTTGAGTTTAATAAGAAGTTCTTTTAACCCTTTCTCCATGACCATGTACTGAATAAATTTATGATACCCGATATTTTTAAGGCAACCATATACATCTGAAAGGTCAACCATTTCGGGAAAAAGGTAATCAATGGCTTCTTTTACCGTCATCATGTGAACATTGACAAATTGTTCTTCATTGAGTATTGGCTTATTAAAATTCAGAAGGACCTCGTCATAAAACTTCCTGTTGGCCATGGCCGTGTCAAACATGACACCGTCACAGTCAAACACCACTGCTTTTATTTTTAAAATATCCATATTTAAATTTTCTTTAAAAACCTTGTGCAAGCTACGATTTTGGTGCCTTTTTTTCAGAAAAAATGGCATATACCCTTATGGTCAATTTTGGTTTGTACTGACTGTCTGTCTTAAGGGTCAATACATCATACAGATTCTCTACCTTGTCTGATGTGCTTTTGATTTTAACCTGCCAGGATTTCTTATCATCCTTTGATTCTATAATACTGGTTTCAATCCTTGCATTGCCTCTCGTCTCCATTCCCAGGATTGAAAATGGATATTTTTCAAAAGGAGTAATGGTAACGACAGTCTCTAGGGTATCGCCTGGATGGCCCTTCAGGTAAACAGATTCAGGTTGGATATCCATAATTTTTTCAACGAGGCCTGTGACAACCAGGTTGAATTGTTTTTTCTCAGGGTCATCTGTCTTGACCTGAATAACTTTTTTCATGGTTTTTCCGCCATATCCACTGGTTTTAAAACTGAGCTTGATTTTTCCTTCCCCACCCGGGGGAATTTGCCTGTCAAAGGAGTGCTTGTCACACCCTCAGGGAGGCAGGACATCATTAATGTGCAAAAGGGTGTCCCCTATATTTTTAATTTTGAATTCATTGGCAACAGAAACCCCTTCTGGTACTGATTCAAAAGTAAAAACAGGATTATCAATCAAAACTTTTGGCTGGGCCATTCCCAATTGGGGTAAAAAAAATACTGCGATGAGAATGGCAATAAGGAGAATTTTCTTTTTCATCATTATATAAGCTTTCCTTAAAAAATTAATAATAAAACAATAGGAATAACGTATACCTCTTCCGATTAAATTTCAAGTATGATCTGGTTCCACTCTTATTGGCGGTTTCCGGTCGGACACTATTTAAACAGCTGTTTATTGATCATGGAACAGATCCCGCTTTTGTGTTCTATTTTTTTTTGGTCAATGCTCAATACCTTAACCGCTCCCATCAAGGCATTTGCCACCATAATATTTTGATATGAATAAAAATCCATAAGAGATACAGGTTTTTGGCAAATATCATACCCCTTATCTGCCAAGATCGCCAGCACAGATTTTAGTGTCACACTGGCCAGCACATGGTCGGATTCCGGGACCGTAACAATGTTGTCCCCCAGTGCAAATATACTTGCGGTATTGGTTTCAGAAATTGTATGATCCGGATTCAAGATGAGCGCTTCATCTGCACCCTGCTCTCTGGCAAATCTTCGGGCCTGTTCATAATAAAGATAATTCAAGGTTTTATAATCTGCCAGAGGTGTCTGCCTGGGATGTGGATAGGTGATAAGGTCCAGTCCCTTTTTGCCCAGCATCTTAAGCCTGTGGGTATATTTCCTTGCAAAAGCAGCCAGAAACACCTTATTGCCATTATCCTGTTCATCTCGTGATACCAATAGTTTGATTGCAAGCGATTTATCCTGGAACTTATTTGCACTTATTAAAGAAAAGATCACATTCTCCCATGTTATATCGGGCAAGGCCTCGGAAAAAAGGGTTTTCCAGGACCTGTTCAAACGAGACACATGATCTTTCAGGCGAAATATCCTTCCTTTTTCCACGCAAAGGGTTTCAAACAACCCTGCCCCATATTGAAATCCCGAACTTGTGGCCGATACCATGGCCTGATCCTGATCAATGAGTTTCCCGTTCACCCAGGCTCTGGGTTTATTGTTCACATCCTTTTTTAAGCCTCCGGACAAGGATTCCATCAATGTTTTTCCTTTATCAAGGGTTTCCTGGTATTCTTTTTGAGGGTCTGAATCATACACAATGCCGCCACCCACTGAAAAAACCACCCTGTCATTGGCAATAGTGGCAGTCCTTATGGCAATTGACAGATCCATGGTATCATGAAAACTGATATATCCAATGGATCCTGTATATATATGGCGTTTTACCGATTCCAGCTCATCAATAATCTCCATGGACCGAAACTTGGGACAACCCGTGATGGAACCTCCAGGAAATGTGGCTTTTAAAAGATCCACAGATGTTTTCTGGTCTTCAAGCAGGCCTTCCACAATAGAAACCAGATGAAATACATTTTCATATGGCTCAAGACGCTTGTGTTCTTTGACAATGACTGATCCGGGCCGGGTCACACGGGAAAGATCATTTCTCATCAGGTCCACGATCATGGTCAGCTCGGCATCGTCCTTAAAACTTTGGGCCAGCTTTACCCCATTTTCCCGGTCTTGTTTTTGTGTCCTGCCCCGGGCTATGGTGCCTTTTATGGGCCTTGTTTCAACCTGCCGGCCAATCTGTTTGATAAAGCGTTCAGGAGAGGTAGACACAATTTTGTGATCATTGGCATGAATATAAGAAAAAAAAGAGGCAGGATTTCGTTCAAACAAATCCAGAAACAATGAATAAGCATCTCCTGAAAACCCGGATTCAAAACGCTGGGAAAGATTAGCCTGGTAAATATCACCGGCCCTTAAATAATCAATGATTTTTTTTACAGAAAGAATATATTCTGGTTTTGTAAAACTTGATTTAAACCCTGAACTGTCTATGGAAAAAGGTTTTCTTTTAATTGGACTTTTTATTCTGTCAAAGAAAAATCCTTTGATATCCCCTATAATATCATCTGTTTTTTGAAGAATTGTCTTGTGGGTCAACACAGGGATACAAAGCCGGGTCTCACCTGTTTTTTTTTCCTGAATCACAAGAATGGAAGGAGCATACAAACATAAATCCGGAAGACCGGTATCCATGCAGGTTCTGGGAAGAGTTTCAATGTGATCTTTTAAATCATAGGAAAAATACCCGAACAAGCCTGCGTGAATCGGAAGGTTGAAACAATCTCCATCCAGTTTGAACCGGTTCAACAGCGCCTGAATAACAAGAAATGGATCTTGATGAAGCTGAGTCTTTCTCCCCTGATATTGGATGGACACCTTATCCTGCCGGCTAACCACTTCAAGCCATGGTTTTACTGCAAGGATATGATATTGTGAGCAGTCAAGATTTGATCCGGATAATAGCAGCACCGTCCCTATATCGTCGGCAAATGATGCTGCTATCTGTTCAAAGGGCTGGTCAAGCTCAATTATTTCCTGATGAACCTGTTTTAACAAAGGAAGATGTTTTAACAATCCATCCATCTCAAGGTCATTCATCTCACGACCACTCATCTCAAGAAAGGATTCATTCTCTTTTCATTACCTATGGTTGTTTCAGGGCCATGACCCGTATACACGATTGTATCCTCATCAAAGTGTAACAGCTTTCCCTTAATATTTGAAATCAGGGTATCATAGTCACCCCCGGGAAGATCCGTCCTGCCAATGGAGCCTGCAAACAAAGTATCCCCGGAAAAAAGGTGGCCCTTGGTATAAAGACAGATGCCGCCTTTTGAATGACCGGGCGTGTGGATAACCTTTAAGGTAATCTCACCAAAGCTTATTTCATCCCCATCTTTTAATAGAATATCTGCCGGGGGTGAATTCTCTGCCGATAGTCCGAACATTAATGCAGAATGGGAAAGCTCGTTCAGCATGGGCTCGTCCTCGGGATGAATGGCAAGCTGTGCCCCTGTCACTTCTTTCATTCTTTTATTGGCACCCACATGGTCAAAATGCCCGTGGGTATTTATCAGATATTTTACTTTTAATTCAGATTTAGACAGCTCCATCAGGATTCGGTCTGCATCATCTCCTGGATCAATCACAACAGCTTCTTTTGTGGATTCACATCCTAAAATAAAACAATTGGCCATAATCGGGCCAACCTCAAGTTTCTTTATAATCAAGACAACCTCCTATTTAGTGCCTGTCCTAAAGTCTGAAAATTTTGGTTATTCAAAACCTTCAAGTAATTTAATACGATCCAGCACCCCATTGATAAAAGAGCTGGAATCCCTTGTGCCATAAGTTTTACCAATTTCAACCGCTTCATTTATGGTTACGCTGGTGGGTATATCAGAGCACTTCAAAAATTCAAATGTTGCCATGCGCATGATGTTTCTGTCCACCACAGGCATTCGGGAAATTTTCCAGTTTTTTGAATATTTATCTAACAATTCATCTATTTGAGTCCTGTTTTCCACAACCCCTTTTACCAGGTGGAGAAAAAAAGGCTTGACCTCCTGTGTAAGCTTTTCTTCATTATTGGCACAAAATACCTCCAAACTTTGATCAGGATCAGATTTATCCATATCAAAGAAAAAAAGTGCCTGAAGTGCGAGTTCCCTTGCCTGCCTGCGGTCACCCATAATATTATTTAACCTTTTTTCAGACTTTCGGAAAGATTTGCCATTTCCACAGCACCAAGGGCAACATCAAACCCTTTATTGCCAGCCTTGGTCCCTGCCCTTTCAATGGCCTGCTCAATGCTTTCCGTGGTGAGAATTCCAAACATCACAGGAATATCAGCCTCAAGACTGACAGTGGCAATGCCCTTGGATACTTCTGCACACACATAATCATAATGGCTTGTGGCACCACGAATGATAGCCCCGATACAGATAATTGCATCATAGGTTCCATGGTTCAGCATTTTCTTTGCAGCCAAAGGAATTTCAAAAGCACCTGGAACTTTTAAAATAGTGATGTCTTTATCCTCGGCCCCGCTTCTGATTAACCCATCAAGGGCGCCATCTAACAGCTTGGCTGTGATAAAATCATTAAAACGGGAGACAACGATTCCAAATTTCTTTCCCTGGGCCTGTAACCCTGCTTCTATAATTTTTGGCATTTTCCTTTTCCTTATAACATGGGGTCAAGCTGTCATTATCAATATTATCTTGTCCGTTTCCGGTTTAATCATACTTTTCTGGTCAATAACGTCAATAACAAAACCCTTACCCGATTAATATTTCAATGAGATCATTTGATTTACACGTGGAGCAAATGCCCCATTTTAGCCTGCTTACATTTGAGGTATCCCTTATTGTGGCAATTGGGTTCTACTTCAATGGGAACCTGTTCAACAACAGTTAATCCATACCCCTCAAGGCCGATCATTTTTTTAGGGTTGTTGGTCAGAAGCCGCATTTTTCTAACCCCCAGGTCCACCAGAATCTGGGCCCCCACGCCATAATCCCGCATGTCTGCCTTAAAACCGAGTTTCTCATTGGCTTCAACAGTATCCATGCCCTGGCGCTGATATTCATAAGCTTTTAATTTGTTTACCAGGCCAATACCACGACCTTCCTGGCGAAGGTATAAAAGAACCCCGCTGCCTTCTTCTTCCATCATAGCCATGGCACTATGGAGCTGCTCCTGGCAGTCACAGCGAAGGGAAGAAAAAATATCTCCGGTCATACATTCTGAATGAACCCTCACCAGAATTGATTTTTCAGGGTCAACTTCCCCTTTCACAAGGGCGATATGGGTCAAATTATCCAAATCATTTTCATAGGCAATGATGGCAAACTCTCCACCAAACTTAGTGGGAATTATAGTCTGGGCCGCTTTTTTGACAAAGCTTTCTGTTTTAAGTCTGTATTTTACAAGAGCTGCAACAGTACAGATACCTATACCATGTTTTTTCGCAAATTTTTCAAG
>JAQICW010000112.1 GCA_027858355.1 Desulfobacula sp. | reverse complement strand
ACCATGATGGCATCTGATCGGTTGCTTGAAATTGAGGAAAAATATGGATCTGCAGTTGAGCGTATTGTTCCTGTTGAACTTGATGGAGAAATGTTGCGAGTTGTTTTATATTTAAAGGATAGCTCTAACTTACGTATTACAGAACTATGGGCTGACAAAATTCTTAAGAAATATAGGTATTATTGGCTCAATTCTGATAACGAATTGAAAATTGGTTGGGATAATGCACCACATCATACAAAAATTAAGAGTTTCCCGCACCACAGACATATTGGTGAGCAAAAGGATTTGCAGTCTTCTACTGAAAATAGTTTGGAGGACTTAATGAGAGTTGTTTTGCAGAGCGGCACCCATGTTTAAAAGAAGAAATGACGGGGTCAGGCTTCGCTTATTGTGGTTATTGGGGGGGGGTAAAGTATTAAAAAATAGGACGCAGATTTGCGCAGATAGGAAGGATTTATTAATTATTGCTGCTGACAGGTAAGGGTTACAAGTCTTTGTAATTCTTCTACCATGTACAGGGGAAGAGAAAGCAGCCTGAACATAACCGGTTTTCCGGGCAGAGAAGTTGCGATGTCAATGCAGGAAGGGATATCCGCATTAAAACGAACGCCATAATTAAGTTCTTTTTCCTTAATAAAAACATGTAACGACTTAAGGGTTCCAGTTTTGCCTGCTTTTACTTCCACGGGTATTATCCTGGGGCCATGGGACAGGATATAATCAATCTCTGAAGAGGCCTGCCTTTTTTCTCTGGACCAGTAAAAAAGCTCTGGCTCCTCATAGCAGGGTCTGGCATAAAGAAGGTGCTGACCGATAAATTGCTCGCAGACAGGTCCTGAATTGATTAATGTCACTTTATCAGCCATTTCAATATCAGCATAGCTGACCCCGCAGGCTCTGGTGAGCAATCCCACATCTAAAAATAAAGGTTTCTGGTTTTTTTCATTGCTTTGTGCCCTCAGCGGGATGCCGTTTGCAGCTGTATGATAAACAGGATAGTAAACTCTGGCTAACGATAGAAGATGTAAGGCTTTTTTTAAATCAGAACTTTTTTCATTTTGATCCAGATTTACATATTTTAATTTTTGGCCGATCTGCAAAGGCAGTTTTTGAAAAACGGTTTGCAGCCTGACATGATTAACCCTTTTTTTATATTTGCTGAAATCATCCCGATAGGTTAGTAAAATGGACTGTTTTATCGTGTCAACTTCCAATAGTGAATTTGTATCGCTATATACCTGAATCGCTTCAGGCATGCCGCCTATGGCAAGGTACAGTTTAAATATCTTCATTAATTCGTCATGGACAACGACAGGAAATTCTTTGGGGTATTGATATTGTTCAATAAATTCTCTGAGTTGATGCCTGCCAATGCCATTTAGGAATTCTTTGAAGCTCATTGGCCCCAGGTGCATATATTCAATTCTGCCAACGGGCATTGAAAATGAGTGCTCTTCAAGAACAAATTCCAATAAAGATCCTGCGGCAATGACATGTAGACGGGGTAATATTTCATAAAAATAACGCAGAGTAGCCAATACTTCCGGGGCTGCCTGTATTTCATCCAGGAAAAGAAGAGTTTTGCCGGGGACCACTTTTTGTGTGGATTTCAGTTCAAGCAGGGTGATTATCTGTTTTGGATCTTTTGACTTAAAGCATGGGATGTAATCCTCATTAAATTCAAAGTTTATTTCAAGG
Organism: Desulfobacula sp.; assembly: GCA_027858355.1. Next base: position 6,888 of record JAQICW010000112.1, on the reverse strand, counting down.
AGGTCTAACCCATGTTCTTTGGCAAACAAGCGGACAAGATAAGATTTGCCGACTTGTCTGGCTCCCCTGATAATTAGCGGTTTCCGCGTTTTTTTGTCTTTCCATTTTTTTAGATAATCCAGACTAGCTCGTTTCATTAATTATCCAACCTTTCGCATAAACATGAATCCAGGATGAATTAACTGGATTCAGTGTAGTTTGCTTTATTTTTTAATGAATAAAATATACAAAATTTGTATTTTTGTAAAGGTAAAAATATCTATTTGTAGTAACTTTGTAAGGGTTACTATTCGGTTAGCGGGTGGTTAGCGGGGTCAGAGAACTATATGAAAACCCGTATATTGGAAAGAGACTGCGGGATGAGCTGTCTGGCTTCAGATCATTAAGAATGAAACGCTACCGGGCAATATATCAAATTGACAATATACCAAACTGTGCTTTTCAAAGAGATAAAAGATTTAAAACTGAAGATATTTAAGCCATCGTAATGCTAACAGACGCGCCTTGGCAAATGACAAAGTCAATTTTATTTATTTTATTGGCTACTGCCACATTATTTTTCACATTCCATAAGAACCACAGTTGCTCTGCATGGCACTTAAGTACTTGTCTTACAAAGGAATTTGTTAAGAATAAATTCACCCTGCAAACAAGGCCTCCTTTGTGTTGACAATAGCAATACGATTTTGTATTGTTAATGTACACACATTTTTAACTGGAGATAAAGCCATGAGTCATAAAAATACTGCTGCAAGTCGGCGCACATCTGCTATTAATCTTCGTGCGTTTCCTGCTCAACGAGAACTGATTGATCGAGCTTGCGAGGAAACACATAAAAATTTGACCGAGTTTATTCTTGAAGCAGCCTGTCGTGAGGCAGAGCATGTTCTTTGTGACCGCAGCTACTTTGCATTGAATGAAGAATCATTTAGCGCCTTCGAGGCTGCTCTGGATGTACCATTGAATGAAAACAAAGCTGTTCAAAAACTATTGGCTCAAAGAGCACCATGGGAAGATTGAAATCACCGGTGCCCTTAACCCGGGACCATCAAATATCCGGTTTCGATTGCTTGGTTGGCTTGATCAATGAATGGTTAATTCGTCGTGCTCTAAAAAATGACTACAGCGGTGGCTCGCGCACTTATGTGGTCTGTGATGGCAATCAAGTAGTAGGTTACTACGCAATTGCCGCGGGAAGTATAGGTCGCGGGGATGCACCAGGGCGAATCAGAAGAAATATGCCCAATCCTATCCCGGCACTGGTTCTCGGACGTCTGGCTGTTGACCGTCGTTACCAGGGATCAGGAATTGGTCAAGGATTGCTCAAGGATGCGCTCGCGCGCTCAATTAACGTTTCTGAACAAGTTGGCGCTCGTGTTCTCATCGTTCATACACTTAACGAAAAAGCTGGGGCGTTTTATCTCAGACATGGTTTTGAGATAAGTCTACAGATAACCAACACACTGTTGTTACCATTAAAATAAATATGGGCTGTCAGGCCATTTAAATTATTATTTTACAGGTGCCTTTTAAAACATGTTCATGCCCAGGTGATAACGGGGTCAGGCCTTGATAGATCTTTCCAAATAGTCCTCAACAATAATTTCCAGACGCTCAATTAGATATAACGGCAGTGAAATTAATGAATAGTTTACTTCCTTGCGCTTTTTACCGATATTAATGATTGTCTTTATTGGATGAACCGATGGTAAAGATAAATCAAACCGAATACCAAACGGTGCTTTCTTTTGCCCCATAAACTGGTGTAAAGACTTTAATTTTCCGGAAGCGCCTGATTTTACCTCTATGGGAATTATGTTACCTGCAATCCCGATAACAAAATCTAATTCTGCATTGGATGAACGGCCCTCGCGCAACCAGTATGTAAGGTCCCTGTTTGGTGTATCTGCAAGCAGATGCTGCAAGTGCTGCCCTATAAACTGTTCGGCGATGGCACCTTCATTTATCAATTTTACATCATCCATTTGCGAGATAATGTGCCAGTTCAAGCCGCAAACTGCATTCATTAAACCAATATCGAGAAAAAGCATTTTATACACTTTTTCTTCAATATCAGCCTGCAGGGGAAGGCCTGTGCAATGGCTGTGAGTCACTTTTCCGATAATTCGGGCCATGGACAACAGATCAAGGTCTTTTTTTAGCGTACCACTTTGATCCTGGGAGGAAATATTGCTGTATTTGATTTTTTTTCCTATGTTTCTGGCAACAAAATTAAATACATTTCGCATGCGGTACAAGTTTCTTGACCCTGCATACTTTGAAAAGTCCTCTTGATAAGTTTCGATTATGGAATTGTGGACTTTGCTCACATTTTTATAACTTTGGGTGTCTGCAAAAACGGCGACTGCTTCGGGCATCCCCCCAATATAATGATAGGAACGTAGTAAACTTGATAAACGATTATGTACAACTTCACCGATTTTTTGATCCGGCGTATAGTGCATAATAAATGATCCCAGTTTTTCCTCGCCAACCGCGTTTAAAAATTCTGTGAAAGTCATGGGGCCCATGTGCAGATATTGTATTCTTCCGACGGGCATGGAAAAAGAATGATCGCTTAAAACAAATTCAAGAAGCGAGCCTGCGCAGATAACGGGAAGTTCCGGATTGTCTTCATAAAAATACCGTAATGCAGGAATCGCCTCCGGAACCGCCTGGATTTCATCCAGGAAAAGGAGTGCATCTTTATTGATAGTTCCCATATTTGGCAAAAATTCAAGCTGCTGAATAATTTGAGTTGGATCTTTGCCTGAAAATATCTGTGCTAATTCAGGATGACGTTCCAAATTAACATTGAGCAACCTTCCCTTATTTTTTTTGGCAAACAACTCGACCAAGGTCGATTTCCCGACCTGCCGGGCACCACGAATGATAAGAGGTTTACGGTTGTTTTCATTCAACCAGTCATGAAGAAATTGTAATTGTTCTCGCTCCATTTTTGAACTATTCCTTTTTTTTATATAGTAGTTGTTGGCAATTTTATACCATGCAGCAAATTTTTTAACAATTTGAATTATGATTTTACGGGTGTTTTTTAATACGATCGTTATGATTTTATGGGTAAATACGAAGCAATGGTGCCAAAATAAAAGGGTGCGAAACATTAGCAAAGTTATCAATATGGCTAGAAAACGACTCAATCTGGCCGAGCTCAATGGTAAAATCAGTTTTCAGGATGATTATGATTATAAATCCAGCAGGGACGGTCGATAAATGAACACTATTATCTTGCAAGGCATCAATGATTAATGTATATTTTAACTATACATTAAAGTAAGGAGGTGCCTGATGAAAGCAACAGTGGTTGATTTAAGATATAAGATGAATGATGTGCTTAAAGCGCTTGATAGAAATGAAAAAGTAACGGTTCTCTATCGTGGTAAGGTTAAAGGAATTCTTATACCCGCTGAAAAACAGATAAAAAACTTGAAGATTTCTGAGCATCCTTTTTTTGGTATGATTGCCTCAGACACTGACAGATCTGTTTTGGATGAATTGGATACATTAAGGGGTTCCAGGTACGATGATATTTGATACTGATATTTTTATATGGGCGCAAAGAGGCAATGAAAAAGCCGCAGCACTGATGCAAAAAACTCAGGAGAGATATCTTTCCATCCAGACCTACATGGAACTTTTGCAATGCGCTAAAAATAAAACTCAGCATAAACATGTAAAGGACTTTTTAAGCTCTTTTGGGTTTATTGTTCTCCCTTTGACAGAAAACATCGGGCATCGTGCTTCAATCTATGTTGAAGAATATACATTGAGCTCAAGTATTCGTTCAGGAGATGCTATAGTAGCCGCAACAGCAGTAGAGAACAACATGATACTTTCATCAAGTAATGCGAAACATTTCAAAGTGATAAAAGATTTAAAACTGAAGATATTTAAGCTATAGCGGGGAAGCTATAGCGGGGTCATATAGCGGGGTCAGGCTTTCCTTATTGTGGTTATTGGGGAGTAAAGTATTGACCCCCTTGGCCTTATGTTTTGAAAATTATAAAGGTTAAAACATACCGGGATATCACGATTATGATATAGGTGTCTGACCCCGGTAAGTATACTTTTTGCTTAAGACCAAAGCGGTTTTAACCGGGCTGGGTGATAAGATGTGAATGCTGTCAAATTTGAATTTGACAAATAATTTACCAAAGCTTACAATATACCTGAACTTGGCCATATGTAACGAAAGAGGTATAAAATGCAAAACGCTACTTTACACATTAAAGTAAAACCCGAAATTGCCAAAGGGCTGAAACTACTATCAAAGAAAAGGGAAATTTCTGTTGGAGAGCTTATAAGACAAGCTGTTTTTTCATGCTATCAGCTTGAACTCCTGGGGCTCAATCAAATACAACAACAGGCGATTGCAGCATTTAAGGGCAAATATATCAGCCTTGGAAAACTGGCCGAAGAAATGGGAATGAATGTATTGGATATCCGTACCTGGCTCGAAGAACACGATATTTTACAAAATAATTCCTTCCAGGAAAGTGACATAGAAAATGCCTGAAAAAGGTTGGTATTTTGATTCTGTCTCCCTCTGTAATTTTTTATTTTCCAAGGCTGATTCTCTTTTAAAAACAAGATATCACAAGCACGGATTTATCACATGGGAAGTCTATGATGAAATCTGTGCAGGATTTGTTCAATATCCGGCTCTGAAAACGCTTGAAATATTACTCAGTGATCAGACATTCACACTTGTTTCTTTATCAGATCAGGCCAGACAATTATATTCCAATCTGATTATCCATTTAGGCAAGGGCGAGGCATCATGTCTTGCTTTAGCAAAAGTATCCAACGGGATTGTGGTAACCGATGATCGTTCAGCAAGACAACAATGCAATAATTCGCATATCCCGTTTACTGGAACCATCGGTATATTAAAGGCTTGTGTGATGGATGGTGCGATAGATTTAAACCAGGCCGATATTTATCTTGATAAGATGATCAAACAAGGATTCTATTCACCGGTTCGAAGCATATCTGAAATCATTTGAGGCTATCAGATAAAAGATAGGGGGGGGGTCAGGCTTGGGTTGTTGGCTTATCCCCTAATTGATATTTGACTGAAGCAACTTTAATCGTTATTATATGTATAATTATAATGATAAAAAAGGTATTATTATGCAAATAAAAAATTATTTATCTTCAACAAACCTTGCTAAGAATACTGCGGCCACACTCAGTTTACTTGAGACCGGAGAGACTGATAAGTTCATCATCCTTAAAAATAATGTGCCTAAGGCCATCCTGATGTCCGTTGAGTCTTACGAAGCCATGGAGGAAGAGATAGAAGATCTTCGTCTGACCGCCCTTGCACTGTCACGGATTCAAAAATTTGATCCCGGGGAGATTATTTCCCATGAAGAGATGATGAAGAAGTATGCAGAATGAATTGGGAAATTATTTATCACAAAGAGGTGGATGAAGACCTGAAAAGCGTGGGGCCTGCAGCCGCAAGAAGAATTATCAAAACCATCGACAAAAAACTTGCCAGTGAACCGGAGAAATTCGGTGCACTGCTGTCCCATAAGCTTAGAGATTTTCGAAAACTGAGAATTGGTGATTTCAGGGTTGTTTATCAAGTGCTTCATAAAAAGGTGATAGTGTTTGTTTTGGCTGTTGGTCCAAGGCGTGATAAGGAAATATATCAATCAGCCTCAGATCGACTTTAAGTCAGTTGAGAGGGTCAGTTGAGGGGGTCAGGCTTTCCTTATTGTAGTTATTGGGTGGGGGTAAAGTATTGACCTCCTTGGCCGTATGTTTTGAAAATTATAAAGGTTAAAAAATGCCGGGATATCACGATTCTTTTTTCAAAAAGATTTTTTCAGATAAAGAGCGTGCTATTGATTTTACAAAGCATGTTCTTCCTCCTGAAATCAGCAGCAAGCTGGATTTTTCCACATTTAATCTTGAAAATGTCTCATACATAGATGAGGAACTGGCGGAGCATTTTTCAGACACGGTCTATTCGTGCTTTTTATAACCAATCACAGATACAAATTTCTTTATTATTCGAGCATAAAAGTCATCCTGACAACAATTTGCCGTATCAGTTGCTCAAATATATGGTCAGGACATGGGAATATAATGTAAAGCAAAAGGAGAATTTTATACCTGTTGTTCCAGTTGTTTTATACCATGGAAAAGAAAGATGGAATCCTGGTAATTTTCAATCAAGGTTCAAGGATCTGCCGGCTGAATTGACTTCATTCATCCCTGATTTCAAATACGTTTTTATTGATTTATCAGATTATTCCGATGACGATATAAAGAAGCGGGTTTTTATTGCAGCATCCTTAAAGATCAGTATGTTGATATTAAAAAATATTTTTTATCCTGAAAAACTTGAGCAGGCATTAAATGATTTTTTTGCTTTGGGCAAAATATTCTTTCAGGAAGAAAAAGGTTTAAAATTTTTAGAAACTATTGTAAAATATTTATATCAGGCCACAGAGATTGAAACAGGCAGGATCATTAAAGCGATTGAACCTGTAACAAAAAAAGGAGGGGAAATTGCAATGAATACAGCTGAAAGACTCAGGCAGGAAGGTATGCAGGAAGGTATGCAGGAAGGCAGACAGGAAGGCAGACAGGAAGGCATTCGCCAGGGTAGCTATAATACATATTTTAATTTGATTCAGAATATGAAAAAGAATAAGGTTTCTGATAAAGATATTGCCAAATTCATCGATATTGATATTGATATTGTAAAAAAAATTATAAATAAAGAACAGGTTGATATTCCCTTACACCTTTTAGATCAAGACAAATAACCCCTTTTATCAAAAAAATGGAATTTTTTTTAGACCGAAATTGCAAATCTTAAAAATCTGGATCCAAAAAGAAAGATAAGTA
>JAQICW010000080.1 GCA_027858355.1 Desulfobacula sp. | reverse complement strand
CAGTTTCGTGAAGACCTTTTCTATAGGCTCAATGTTATTCCTATTAATCTGCCTCCCCTTAGAACACGGCGTAATGATATTCCTTTGCTGGCACGCCATTTTTTAAAATATTTTGCAGGTCAAGAAAATAAAACTATCAAGCATTTTACTTCCAATGCAATGCGGGTTTTGCTCGGGCATTTCTGGCCCGGGAATGTCAGAGAACTGCAAAATAGTGTGGAACATGCCGTTGTCCTTGCAAAAGATCAATATATTCATTTTTCAGACCTTCCTTTTGCAATTCAGGTTTCTGATTCCTCTAAACAAAATAATAACAATTCTAACGGAAGCCTACTTAAAGATATTGAAAAACAACATCTAATTGAGGCTCTGGAAGCCTGCAGTTGGAATAAAAAAGCCGCAGCAAAGGCATTAGGCATTGGCCGATCCACATTATATGTAAAACTTAAAAATCATAATATTTCTTCTCCATCCTAAAGCATTAATTAATATTCTTGTAATCCTATTTCATTCCCAAAACAAACAAAGCGTGTCTATATATTGGACACACTTAATTATTTGAATTAATTGAATAATCATTTTTTTATGCTTTTTATGTCCCATGAACAGGACACCTTGTCCTAATCATAATTTCTATTACCATCTTTTGGAATATCAATTTTAGATTTATAAAATTATCCTGACAAACGTTTATTATTAGGCTTTACAGCATTTACAACAGGACACATTCCTATGCCGCTCAGACAAATCGCACGCTTTGGCACAAATATGGAGTATCACAAATATTGAGTTATGATGAATATGAGATGAGTATGTGTAGTTGAATTGAGTAGATTTAAATTAGCAATATCTAATCATTTCGGCCTTTTTGCAATAATTAAAGATCAAATCAAAGGTGATTGTCATGGATAAAGATTGTGTTGAAGCTTTGATTGTTATTGTGGGCAAAAGTGATGACGATTACCAGTCCTTGATTCAGCTGCTCAAGGAGGAGGAATATAAAGGAATTACTGTAAAATCGGTTAAGGCACTGGAAACGTATTTGTCCCGGGAAGAATGTATGGCCGTTTTATTAGATATCGATACAGTCCCTGTTGAGAACAGAAAGGTGAGAGAATTAACTGTACAATATCCTGATAGCCCGTTTTTGTGTATGTCAGATGAAAAATACCATCCAAAGCTTAAAGAAACGATATGTTACCACGTATATGCATGTATCAACAAATCCATTGATCCTGATGAACTCTTTTATTTACTTAGGAGCATAAGAGATGACAAATAGTCAAGACTTTATGAAAATCCATTTCAAGATTTTTCTTTTTCTTTTATGTTTTTTGGGAATTCAAACGTTTGGATCTATTGTGTCAGGTGCACAACAAAATAGTCAAAATCCAAATAATTTACCATCTCCAGAACCTCCAACGCCTCAATTTTTCTGCGGTTATTGCCATGTGATTACGTATCCATCAGTTGTTCAAAAAAGTTATGAACTCTGGAAAAAAGATAAACACAAGGATGTCGGATGCGTGGCCTGCCATTATCCTATTGGAGCAAAGGAAAATCAAATACTTACTAAATCACATATTCCTGCCAGGGCTCCGGATCGTTTTTCCTATCTTAGTTTAGGAGGGGAAACCATACGGACCAGGCCTCGGATCAAAGATGAAAACTGCATGACATCAGCCTGTCATGGCAAACCAGATGATAAATTTAAAACCAAAAAAATTAAATTTACAGAAAAAGTTACATTTGTTCACCTTTCCCATCTTGACCCTAAAAAACAGATAGAAGGCCAGAAACTCCAATGTGCTTCCTGCCATCAGCATGAAACCAACCAAAAGAAATTTGAAGTCACAAAAGCTTCATGCCACCAGTGTCATTTTACAAATGAGACATTTAATAAGGACCGAGCCAAATGTATTTTGTGCCACGAGCTCCCCAAAAAACCCATTCAAACTTCCGGAGAAAAACCAATTACCCATGAAATGCTTCAAAAGGCAGATGTTTCCTGCACCAGTTGCCACATCGACCTGATCCAGGCCACAGGCGGAGGTAGCGTTGAAGCCTATTTTGAAAACGGGGTGCTTCAGACTGCTCTCTCTCTGGGGACGGATACCATTAAAAAAGAAAACTGCCGGTCCTGTCATGACCGGGCCGAACATTTAAAAGAAGACACCAATAAAAAACTGATGCATGAAAAACATGTCACTGTTAAAAATGCGCGCTGTTTTGATTGTCATAAACCTATTTCCCATGCAAAATCAGGCACTAAAGCAACAAAAACAGAACCCTTCGGCAAATTGGAAATTAAGACATCAATTGAAAAAGGATGCGCTGCCTGCCATCCAGAGCCCCATAAATACCAGGTAATGCTTGCCAAGGGAGAAAAGCGAAAAGATGTCTTGGATGCCATAGATCCCATGTACAAGGTGAGAACCAATTGTTTTGGATGCCACAATGAATTTAAATCCACAGACAATGGCCAAATGGTTCTTGGGGCTTCAGGCAAAACCTGTGTAAAGTGCCACACCAAAGACCATGAAAAGATGCTCCAGGACTGGAAAAAAGAATTAAAGAAAGAAATTGAATATTCCCGTGAAATTATGCAAGAGGCTGTTGCCGTACTAAATCAGGCTGAATCCAAACTGTCGAAAGCAGACTTGAAAACAGCTGAAACCATTATGAAAAGAGGTCAGGATTATATGAATATGGTGACTTACGGCAATGGGGTTCACAACAAGAAATATTCAATCATGTTGATTGATGCCGCCATCTCATCCTTTGATGACGTGATGGATTACGTAGAGGATAAACAATAATAATTTTAACTTTATGAAAAGGAGAGGATCATGGGTCATAAGATACCCGTCACAAGACGGCAATTGCTTAAAGGAGCAGGTCTTGCAGCACTCAGTACAACAGCCAGTATGATTCCGGCTGGGAATGCACTGGCTGCCCGTAAAGGGAACGTACCTCGATGGGCTTTTGTTGTTGATTTAAGGCGTTGTGTGGGATGTCGAGCTTGTACAGTTGCTTGTAAGGCAGAATACCAGACGCCCTTGGGGGCATTTCAGACCGCAGTTTACGAAGAGGTAACAGGCAAATATCCAAGTTCTACAAAATTATTTTTACCAAGATTATGCAATCACTGCGAAGGGAACAAAGAGGATGATATTCCGCCATGCATAAAAGAGTGCCCGGAATATCCTAAAGACAGGCGTGAATTTATAGATAAAGACGGTAAAAAAATCCGTTACCGCGGAGGAGCAACTTACAAACGGCCTGACGGACTAGTATTATTTGACAATCAGCATTGCACAGGTTGCGGCAAGTGCATCAATGCCTGCCCATACGGCGCCCGGAATTTTAATAAATTGCTGGTATCTGGTAAAGATAAAAGTAAAAACGGCATAACCAAGTGTAGTCTTTGCCAGCATCGCATTGATAAAGGCGTTGTGCCGGCATGCGCTAATATATGTCCGACCAGGGCCAGGATATTCGGGGATTTAAATGATCCTTCAAGTGAAGTAGCCAAGCTTGTAAAAGAATTTGGTCTTTTGGAGAAATCGGCTTCTACAACTCTTTTACCCGGTGAAAATACTCAACCCATGGTTTTTTACATAGATCAGGATGGGGCATTGGAAAAGATGGCCAACGCAAAAAAGAAATTTGAAAAAAATGAGGCCTGGCTAGATACCATTGGCTAAACAAAGGAGGAATTACCATGACAAAAGATTTGAATCGCCGGGATTTTTTCCGACTTGGTGCAGTGGGTGCTGCAGCCCTTGCCATTGGTAAGGGGTTTGAGTCAAAAGCCCTGGCTGGAACTGTTAGTTTTGTTGAAGGAGGGAAAGATTTTTCTCCCAAAACGAGCAAAGAAAGAGAGATGATTGCAAGTGCCTGCTGGAGTTGCGTCACAAGGGACTCCATGGTGGGGTATGTTGAAGACGGGCGCCTGGTAAAACTGGAAGGCCAGCCCAACTCCATCAGGGGAAGAGGCAAAATATGTTCAAAAGGTGCCGCCGGCATCAACCAGCTTTATGATCCGGACAGGATTCTTTATCCCATGAAACGAGTTGGGAAAAGGGGCGAAGGAAAATGGAAACGTATTTCATGGGACGATGCCTTGACCGATCTTTCCGGCCGTATGAAAAAATTAAGAGATGACGGCCATCCTGAAAAATTCATGTTCCATTATGGTCGTATGAAAGGATCTTCCAGTAAAATAGTAAAAAGTGTTTTTCTGGCAAACTATGGTACCAAAACCATAGGGAATCATACCTCTATCTGTGAGGGTGGCAAATGGACGGCACAGGAGCTGACCTGGGGCAAGCATTATGACAATTGGGATTTTGAAAATACCAAATATGTGCTGAATTTCGGCTCCAGCTGCCTTGAAGCCGGCACCAATTCAATTCCTGGCATGCTGAGGCTGTCATCAGCCATTGTGGATCGAAAGGTAAAACTTGTCACCTTTGATGTCCGTATTTCCAACACTGCGGCTAAATCTACAGAATGGATACCGATTAAGCCTGGTACAGACAATGCAGTTGTGCTTGCCATGTGCAATGTAGTGCTTGAGGCAGGACTCTATGACAAGGATTTTTTCAAATATCTTAAAGTCACAAAAAATATTGATGCAGGTTTTGATGATAAAATCAGTACTTTAAAAAAACACCTGGCTCAATATACTCCGGCCTGGGCCGAAAAGATCAGTGGTGTATCAGCGGCAAAAATCAAAACAATTGCATTGGAATTTGCCAAGGCAAAACCTGCCTGCCTCATTAGTTATCGAGGAGCTGTGGCCCATGAATACGGTGCAGAAACAGAAAGATCTATCCAGATGCTGGCAGCAATTACCGGAAACATTGACAATCCTGGTGGACGCTGCCTTGCTGTTGGACCTAAATGGAAATATCCTAAAGGTCCTAAGAAAAAACCTAAAGCAAAAGCATTGAATATTCTCAACGGGTTTAAAGGGGATATTGCTTATCCAACGCATCATTCTAACCACCAGATATTGAAACTTATCAAAGATGGAAAAGCTGGTCGTCCTGAAATCTATATGTGGTATTGCTACACACCGGTTTATGCTAATGGTGACTGCCAGGAAAATATTGATATAATGAAGGATGAAAGCTTAATTCCATTTTCTGTCTGCGTTAATGCATATTATGATGAATCAGCGGCTCTGGCAGATCTTATCCTGCCAAACCCCTCTTACCTTGAATGGTGGGACTGGGAAGATATGGTATCGCCTGATCAGATTGCAGAATTTTATATTCGCCAGCCATTTGTAAAACCCCTGGGGGAAAGTCGGGATTTTAAAGATGTTGTGTGCGAGCTTAGTGACCGCATGGGATTTCCACTTGGGTTCAATTCGGCTGAGGAATTTGTTAAGCTGTCCTGTGAAAAAACACCTGGTGTTAAAGAAGCCGGCGGATTTGAGTACATGAAAAAACACGGGGTATGGCATGATCCAAAGGCGAAACCCAGGTTTTACTCTTATAAAAAGGCAGTCAAAGATGGTGACCTGAAAAAGGATGGTGTTATCCTTGATGAGAGTGTCGGAACATACTGGAACTGGCATAAATCCAAGGCAAAATCAGAGGCCGAAGCCATGGAAAAAGGATACACCAAAACAAAAAAGGCCTATAAAGGATATGTGGCTCTTAAAATAGGAGATGAAGTTTTTAAGGGTTTTAAGCCGGATAAAGTGAATAAGTCTGGATTTTTCGAAATCTATTCAGATCTTCTGGAGCTTAAAGGATTTTCTCCTTTGCCAAGCTTTTATCAAATCAAAGAACATGAGAACATGAAGCCCAATGAATTGATCCTGACAACCTATAAGGTGGCGGTTCATATTCATTCCAGATCAACCAATTGTAAATGGCTGACGGAAATCTATCATGACAATCCGGCCGAGATCAACCCGGCTACGGCTAAGCAACTGGGTATTAAAACCGGTGACAAGATAAAAGTTAAGTCATCTATCGGTGAAATTGTCACAAAAGCCAATGTCACAGAAGGGGTTGTACCTGCTGCCATCGCGATTTCTCATCATTTAGGTCACTGGGAATACGGACGATATGCCTCTGGTAAAAAAGCACCTCTGGCAGGGGATAATGATCCTGACCTTAAACTGAAAACCTGGGATACCTATGGGGTTCATCCCAACTGGATTATTCCCAACAAACCAGATCCCATCAGTGGCCAGCAGGCCTGGATGGATACCGTGGTCACTGTGACAAAAGCTTAAATGTAAAAGGAGGTTTATTGAATCTTATGGAAAAAACAATAGAAAAATTAGATGCAGAAAAGAGAAGTGTAATCTACGGACTTCTATCTGAAGTTTATATGAATGAAGTTTCAAGTGACCTCCTTGAGCAGATTAAAGCATCAGGACTTTTGGAAATAATATCTGATAACGGCTCAAAAGAGCTGGATCTTCATTTCCAGGGCGATATAGATGAATTAACAGAAGAACTTGCATGTGAATATTCCCGGCTCTTTATCGGGCCGGGAAAACATATCTCCCCCCATGAATCCGTTCATCACAAGCTTGATGGAGGAGACTGGGGAAAGCTGTGGGGCGAGTCTACCGTTGCAGTACAAAAGTTCATCAAATCAGCAGGCATGACATATACAGATGATTTTAAAGGCATTCCGGATCATATTTCAGTTGAATTTGAATTCATGAAACAACTGACATTCCAGGAAAAAGATGCACGGGAAATAAACGATGAAGAACAGATTAAGTATTTTGTTTCCATTCAGAGAAAATTTTTAAAGGAACATATAGGCAGCTGGGTTCCTGATTTTTGCGTCAAGGTCCTGGCCACTGCTGAACATGTTTTTTACAAAGAAATAGTGTGTCTAACTAAAGAATTTATTGAATTTGAGCTTCAGCTCACAGACCAAATTTAGCGGATGATGTTTGAGCGAGTCCTAAGCAAAAGGGGAAAGAGCATGAAAAAGATTCCCATTATACCGATAGTTATAGGTGTAATATTTACTTTATCACTGGTTGTTATCATTGCCACTACTTTTATGTTGAAAAAAGATTTGCTACATGAACAAGGCATAAAACTTGAGGGCAAATATGAAAATCGGTATAATGCTACATTTGTTGGTTCAAAGACGTGCAAAAACTGTCATGAACGAACTTATTTAAACTGGCGAACATCTTTGCATTCACGCATGATGAAGGATGCCAAACTTGATCCCTATGCAAATATCGGCGACTTTGAATCTGAAAGTAAAATTAGAACTTTCTCTAAAATTGACGTGGATTATACTCTGGGCAGCCAGTGGAAGCAGATGTATCTTCAAAAAACCGGGGATCGTATCATGGTTTTACCCGCCCAGTACAATGTAACCAAGGGAGAATGGAAAGAATATTCCATCACTGAAGAGAAAAAAAGAAATTGGATAACAGAATGCGCAGGGTGCCACAGCACAGGCTTTGATCCGGAGAAAAAGACCTTTGTAGAAATGGGAATCGGGTGCGAAGCCTGCCATGGCCCGGGCAGCAACCATGTTGAGGCAGTTCCAGGGTTTGAGATTGAGACGATCACTCAAGCCGGACGACTGACACCGGCCCAGGCAGCACAGATTTGCGGATCATGCCATACGCGGGGCCGGGACAAGAAAGGCGGGTATGCCTACCCCTTCTCATACCAAAAGCACAAAGGAGAGGCCAATTTACGTCTCCACTTTGATGAAGTTAAAAAAAGTAATGGCCACGAATCCAAATATTTCTGGCCCAGTGGAGAATCAAAATACAGCAACCAGCAGTATCTTGACTGGAAGCAAAGCCAGCATGCCATAGCTGGGGTGACCTGTGCCACATGCCACAGTGTACATCAGAGAAAAACTTCAATTAACACCAATGCAGATACAAGTAATTTGTTAACAGCCATCAGTTCCAAGACCCGGCTGTTTGAAGATCAATTGTGTAAAAGCTGTCACAACTCTCCCCAGTATCGATCAGTGCACAGGATTCATACCTTTGGCAGTTGTGTGAAGTGTCATATGCCCAAAGTCGCCGGTATTGGAGAGGCAGGAGATGCTCACAGCCATACCTTCAATTTTATGTCTCCTTTGGATACCCTTAAAGCAGGAGGCATAGAAAAACAGCCCAATGCCTGCAACGCTTGTCATCACCATAAGGATACACCTACAGAAACTCTGGTGGGATTTCTAGAGGCCGCCAGAAAGAATGATATGCCCAAACCCTTTACTGCTCATAAAAAATAGCCAGAGGGTCAGGATGAAAAAAAAATCATTCATAAACAGGCGGCAGTTTATCAAGGCGATGGCCGGGCTGTCCATTGCCCCGACTATAGGCCTGACCCGTACTGCCGGAGCTGATATCAACCAATTTGGCAAACTTGCAGACACATTTACTTGTATTGGCTGCAAAAGATGCATGTCTGCCTGCAAGCGTTGGAACAGCCTTAAGGTTGAAAGGGATGAACTGGTTAGCGACAAGGATACAGATTTAAACGGCAACAACTGGGTGGTGGTCAATCTTAGATCTGACAAGAAAAACAAAACTCAAAGGAACTATATGCACTGGGCCTGCCAGCACTGCCAGGAACCTGCCTGTGCTGGTGTCTGCCCGGTTTCCGCCATTAAAAAGCTGGATTACGGACCTGTGGTCATCAACGAAAAAAAATGCATTGGCTGCCGCTATTGTTATCAGGCATGCCCATTTAAAGTGCCGAGGTTTGATTTTGAAAAACGGGTGACCCGAAAATGCACGCTTTGTTATAACAGATTCCCTCTAAATTATAAAAAACCTGCCTGTGTAGCGGCCTGCCCGGTTGGGGCACTGGCATTTGGATATCGCCATGAAATGATTAAAGAAGCCAAAAAAAGACTTCATTATCTTAAAAAGCCCGGCTATATCATGGGCATAGAAGAGGCTGGAGGCACGGGAATGATTACTCTACTTCCTGCCAGGCCGGAAAATATGGGTTTAATCCAGGCTCCGAAAAAAATAATAAATCAAGACCTTGATAAAATCAGGATTACTTCGGGCGGTTTTATGGGAGCTTCCATCATTGCTTATGCCATGTATTTGTATTCCGGCATAACAATAAATCCAGACAAGGAAAACAATGATTCAACGAATTAAATATAAGAGCCAATCAACCCTGGATGCCATGGAAAAAGAAAAAGGCTTTTATATATGGATCACTTGTCTGCTTTCCATGATCCTTTTGTGCTGTTTTGCTTTGTTGGCCTCTCTTGTAACGAGTATGGAAATTTTAGAATTCTCTATTAAAATTCCCTGGGCCGGCATGATTTCAACCTATGTATTCCTGGTTGCGGCGGGATCAGGCCTTTGCATCATCAATGCTTTAGGGGCTGTTTTTGGTATGCACCGTTATGAGATTTTAGGTAAACGCATAGCATTTTTATCCCTGACCCTGATTGTGTTTGGCATGCTGTGTATTGTGCTGCACCTGGGGCATCCTGAGCGAATGCCTATCTACAATGCAATTTCCCCGAATTTTCGATCAGCTATTTCATGGATGGGAGCTTTATATTCAGGATATCTTTTGTTTGTCGGTCTGGAACTGTATTTGCTTATCAGGCCTGATCTTTTCAAAAGATCTCTTGTATCAACCGGTCACATGAAAACCATCTTAACAATGCTGACTTTGGAAAAATTTAAAAATTCATATTTAGTTAAACTTTTGGAAAACCCAAAGTGTCATAAAGTAATCGGTACCCTGGCTTTTTTGGCTGGAATTTCTGCTTTATCCATGCTGGGGTCTGTTTTTGCCCACTCTGAATCCCGAACACTCTGGTATGGGCCCTATTACCCAGCCTATTTTATTGTTTCTGCCATTTTCTGCGGCTATGCTTTTCTTATTATAATGACAATCATTTCCCATCAAACAGGTGACGATCCCATGCCGGCCCAGGTTATGTCTCTGATATTTGAGATGGCACAGGTTCTGGCCCTGCTTTTAGCCGTTGGCCTGCTTTTTATAACATGCCGGATAGCTTTAGGACTTTTCAATCCATTGCAGCAGGGTCCTTTACTTTTGTTATTAAAGGGACCATTTATGGTTGGATTCTGGGGGTTTGAAATTTTTCTCATGAGTATCCTTCCGGTCTTTTTTCTGCTTTGGGGTGCCCAAAAAAAAAGCCTGCCATCTGTTTTTGCAGGTTGTTTAATGGTACTTACCGGGGCCTTTGTGATGCGGTATCTATTCGTTGTTGCAGGTCAAATTTTTCCTAATATCTCAAAAGATCTGCCGACCTATCTGCCGACCCTGATGGAGATTTTTGTTTTGCTGGGTGTTTTTGCCACGTTTTTCCTGGTTTATACTCTGGGAGAAAAATACCTTGCATTAAAAGAAACTATGTCTTCGTCTTTACCGGAAAAAAGTAACGACCTAATTGAGGAACACATTATTAAATCAGGAGTGGTAAATGAAAGATTTTGAAACCCTTGTCAGCGAATCGGCAAAAGTGCACGGACATTTATGTCCGGGGCAGGTAATTGGAGTTCGCATGGCCATATTAGGCTGTCGCCTGATCGGACTGGATGATCCCACATGTCACGATCAGATTAAAAAACTGATTGTCTATATTGAAATGGACCGTTGCGCTGGTGATGCCGTGGCCCATGTGACCGGGGTAAAACTGGGCAGACGGAGTCTGAAATTTGTCGATTACGGGATAATGGCAGCCACGTTTATTAACCTTTCTACAAATAAAGTTTTCCGAATTATTTCAACAGAAGAAGCCCGTGCACTTGCACCTTATTATGCGCCGGATGTTGCAGGCAAATCCGCCCAGCAGCTGGAAGCATATAAACTCATGCCGGACAGTGTTCTGTTCAGGGTCCAGAAGGTCAGTGTAAAATTAAACGACTATGACATGCCTGGTCCGACACGGAAAAAAATGACCTGCGCGCGATGTGGCCAGGTGGTGCGTGATCAAAGGGAAGTGATAATTGATAAGAAGCCGGTCTGTAGACCATGCACTGAGGATACATACTTTTCAGATGCCCATGAAATTACCTGGGATAATATGAATTGGATTCCTATGGATGGGACCAATGTTTCTGATAACAATTTCTTTCAAAAACACAATTTATAATAGAACAAAGGAGACATTGCCATGCTTAAAAAAGTTCCTGTTCAAAAAGCGGTTGGTACTCGCCTCGCACACGATATAACTGAAATCAGACCCGGAGAATTCAAAGGTGCGGCATTTAGAAAAGGGCATACTGTCTGTGACGATGATATCTGCCGTCTTCAAAAGCTTGGCAAGAATCATCTTTATTTGATTGACCTTGAAGACGATGAAATCCATGAAAACCAGGCTGCAAAAATTTTGGCAAAAGGTCTGGCGGGTAAAGGCATAAATTGGAAATATGATCCCAAAGAAGGAAAAATCACCTTGCATGCAGCAATTGACGGCATTATTTCCATAAATGTTGCATCATTGGCAGCATTTAACATGATTGATGAAGTCATGTGCGCCACCCAGCATAATCATCGCCTTGTTAAAAAGGGAGATCTTGTGGCTGCCACACGTGCGATTCCTTTAGTAATGAAACTAGCACCCATTGAACGGGCTGCAATGATAGCAGCAAGTGATGAAGGCACCATCTGTGTCAAACCGGTAAAAAACCTTAAAACCGGCCTGATTATAACAGGAAGTGAAGTTTATAGCGGACTGATTGAAGACGGGTTTGCTCCATTGCTGTCCAAAAAAATTGAGGATCTTGGCTCCCAGATACTAAGCGTGGAATATGCACCGGATGACTCCGAACTTATTAAACAGGCCATACTAAAATGTCTGGATTCAGGATGCGAGCTTATCTTATTAACCGGCGGGATGAGTGTTGATCCCGATGATGTTACTCGTTCGGGGATCAGCCAGGCTGGTGCAAGTGAGATGAACTATGGGACCGCAGTCCTGCCGGGAGCCATGTTCCTTGCCGCTTACATTGATGACATACCACTTTTAGGTGTACCGGCCTGTGGACTTCACCATAGAATTACCGTGCTGGATCTCGTTCTGCCAAGAATCATGGCAGGTGAGCATATCGGCAAAAAAGAGTTGGCATTTTTCGGTCATGGCGGACTTTGCATGGATTGCAAGGAATGTACATTTCCGCATTGTCCTTTTGGCAAAGGTGTTTGATTCCTTTAAATAATTAATAATACCTAGAGGTGAATTATGGGGTCTAAATTTATATCATGGGTTGCTACCCCATGTTTGTTGATCATGGATTCTTATCACAAAGAAAATAAATCCATACTGACTATAAAATCTATTATTATAGTTAGTCTCATCTGTTCTTTAATTTTATTGCCTGAGTTTGCAGGTGCCTGCGGCTGGGCCGGGGACGGGGAAGCTGATGACGATGATGATACCATCTGGGTGGGTGCTGACGGCAGAGCACTTGTAGAGCAAACAACTCTTTTGGAAGATCCTGAATTTCAAAACAGACTGGGCAATCTCTATAGAAAAGGCAAAGATTATATTCAGGCGATTCAATGGTATAGAAAAGCCGCCTCACAGGGGTTTGAATCTGCACAGAATAATTTGGCAGCCATGTACGAACAAGGGCTGGGCATTGCCAAAAATGATACATTCGCAGCCCAATGGTATCGCCTGGCAGCAGATCAGAGAAATGGAAAAGCACAGCACAGCCTGGGCCAGATGTACCTGGAAGGTCGGGGCGTATCATCAGATATTCATCAGGCATCAAAATGGATTTTAAAGTCCGCCCAAAACGGTCATGTTTCCGCCATGAAGAAGATTGCAACCATGTTCTGGAAAGGCCAAGGTGTTTTGAAAAATAATATTCAGGCCTATAAATGGTGGAAACTTGCCATCATGCATGGGGAAGAATCCAGTGAAAAATCCCTTGGGATGGCCAAAGCAGATATGAATACCAAGGATATTGAAAAAGCAGAACAATCCTTTGCTCTTTCCCATATCCCGCGCAAAAAACAAACGGTTTTAGATCTCTATTTGACTGCTAAGGCAGGTTATGAAAAATGGAAAAAAAATCCTGGTAAAATTAAAATCATAGATACCCGTACCATAGGCGAATATTTTTTTGTCGGCCATGGATCAATGGCATACAATATCCCTGTCAAATTTCTAGGCCCAAAACAAAAATCCGGATCTGTTTTGACTCTTAATGAAAATTTTGTGTCTGATGTAAAAAAGAAATTTAAAGAAACAGATACTATATTACTAATGTGCCGTTCAGGGGTCAGGAGCGCTTTGGCCGTAAATATTCTGGCAAAGGCAGGATTTAAAAAAATATATAGTATCATAGATGGATTTGAAGGAGATAAACTTAAAAATTCCGACAGCTCCAACCATGGTAAGCGAGTAATCAATGGGTGGAAAAATACCAATGCGCCCTGGACTTATGATCTAAAACCTGAACTCATTTACAGCCCATGAACCGGAATTGCATATCAAATTTTGCAACATGTGATAAGCGTATAATAAACCCATTTTTATAGCTCTCCATGGATCTTGACATTTTAAGTCAATTTTCCAATCAAAGGAGATGCAATGAAAACACACTCATGGATTCTAATTGCAGTACTAATTTTATTATCACTGTTTGTCGTTAACTGTGGGCCGGATTCAAGTCAGGAATCTTTTGACCTTGAAAAAATCCTGTCAAAATCGAAAATGTATGTTGGCTCCTCAGAGTGCAAATTCTGCCATCTGGAGCACAATCACTCTTGGGAAAATACCCTCCACAGCCGCACACTTCAGGATGTAACAGAAAATCGAGATGCTTTGATTGTAGAGTTCGATACTGAAGTTATCAGAGCCGATCTTAAACAATCTGAAGAAAAGCTCAAAGTTTCAATAGACAAAATCTATATCCCAAAAATAGAGGATGTAAAATATACAATGGGAATGCAATGGGAGCAGGCGTTTCTCGTTGAGAAAAACAAAATTTTGTATGTAGCTCCAATTATATACAATGCAAGGGATAACAAGTGGTATAGCCGCAATGAAGACAAATGGGATAAAGAGCCCTGGATAGAAAAATGCGGCGGATGTCATGCCACAGGCGTAGACTTAAAAGAAAATAGCTTTTCTGAACCACGCGTAGGTTGTGAAGCCTGCCATGGCCCAGGCTCACACCATATCGCCTTACCTGAGACAGCTGTTTTCCAAAAGCATAGTACCATAGTGAATCCATCTCATCTTCCTGCCGCTTTCAGAACTCAAATTTGCGGTTCCTGTCACAGCCGGGGCAAATCAACCAAAGTAAAAGGAGTTGAATGGCCGGTACAATATCTGCCCGGGCGAAGTCTGGACATATATTATGAACCTGTTTCTCCTGGTTCAGGGGGTAATGAATATTTTTATCCCAATGATTTTGCCAAGGGCCGCTATATGCAATTCAATGACTGGAAGAAGTCGGCCCACGCAAGAGAGGGAGTTTCCTGTACTTCCTGTCACTATGTTCATCAATTGGGTGTACCACCTACACAGTATCAGACAAAAGGGGCAGGCTCCCAACAATGTCTGTTATGCCACAAATTGATCAATAACAACATGTCACATTCCATCCACTCGTTTGCCAACTGTATTGGCTGTCATATGCCCAGAATTTCTCAAAACGGAGGATCCGGGATAACACATTCCCATGTATTCAACACTATTTTACCAAAAGATACTTTAAAAAATCCTGAGGTTCCCAATTCATGCCAGAACTGCCATAAACATAAAGATACGGATCTCATGACCTTGCAAAAACTTTATGACAGTATAACGCAAAAGACCCTGTTGCGGGTTCATCAAACACCGCCCAGGTGGTAAATGATGGGGGGTTCAATAAAATATAAATCGGTTGTAACGGGACTTGTCCTGTTGATTTTGTTTGCCTCTGATCCATTACAAGCACAAAAGGAAGTCACATCAGAGATCTATCGTTATCGGCAGCAGGAAGCCACCAATCGGCAATCCGGCGCACATGAAGTCAGACCCATAATATCACACCCGCCCACAGCCAGGGTACCCATAGATAGAAAGAAGTTGATTGAGATCTCTCCGACAGCAGATAAAATAAAGCATCGCAGATACATGACAGATTCCCATCTGGGACTCAGGTTTTATCAATTTCGTTCCTGCATTGGCTGCCATCCCGGACAGGCCAACAATCTGCACAGGGTCAGGTCCAAAATTACTTGCCGCCAGTGCCACGGTGGGGAGCCCATTGCCGGAACAAAACATTATTATTCTTCAATGAATCCCATCCGCCGATATGCCTTTGTATGCGCCAAATGTCACAAAGGCGCCAACGCATCTTTTGCTGCCTATGTTGTTCATGAGCCCAATCCTGCCCTCAGAACCACGCAAAAAAACTTTCCATTGCTTTTTTATGTGTTCTGGGCCATGACTGCCATTGCTGCAGGCACGTTTGCATTGTTTTTACCCCACACCCTATTGTGGGGCATACGTGAATTCTGGCCGAATAAAAAAATTAAAAAAAATATATCTAATACCTCAAAACAAAGGATTAAACGATTTACTGCGAGCCAGAGGGTATTTCATCTTGCCCTGATGCTTTCTTTTGTCACCCAGGCATGTACCGGTCTGTCCCGGATGTATGCGGGTACGGACTGGGGACACTTTTTATTATTTTTATTCGGCGGTTATACAAACGCGCTTTTTATTCATAAGATAACAGGAATTTTCATGCTTGTATCCCTTGCTTTTCATCTGGTATATATTTTAAAGACGATAAACCTGAAAGATTTTCTCAATAGTTTTTTTGGTCCTGATTCCCTCCTCCCCCGGATAGAAGATGCCAGGCAAGCCTTTAGGCACGCTGCATGGATTGTGGGACTTGGGGAATGTCCTAAATTTGATCGTTGGACCTATTGGGAAAAATTTGATTATTGGGCTGTTTTCTGGGGCATCACTATTCTTGGCATCACCGGTCTAATACTTTACAGCCCCGTGTTTTCGAGCCGTTTTATACCGGGTTGGACAATTAATGTTTTCCTGTGGATCCATCGTATTGAAGCTGTTTTGGCTATGGGCCATGTCTTTATCATACATTTTTTTATCGGACATCTGAGACGGCAACATTTCCCCATGGATCTGGTCATGTTTGAAGGCAGCATTGATATACAAAAACTGCAACATGAACGATCTTCCTGGGTTGAACGCCTGGAAACAAATGGAAAGTTACCTGGCTTAATAGTTAAACCAACGTCTGTCTTTTGTCGTCGGTTCTATTATCTTTTTGGAAGTATTGTATTAGTTTTATGCCTCTATCTGCTGATCAATGGAATACTAAATGCCGAAGAGTTAATAAGGATATTTAAATGACCCAATTTCAAAGTTACAATTAATGTTCGACTATCACCGACAATGAAGTGTGCAAATGACTTATAGACTATAAATTTGCTCCGATATTAAACAAAAAAATTGTGGAACTCGGGTCGACCGTATCAGGAATTGCGTTTGCACCTGATGATGAATCCCTTATTCAACAGGCTATTGAGAAACATATTGATAATGGCTGTGACCTTATTCTGTTAAGTGGCGGCATGAGTGTTGATCCTGATGATGTTACGCGAAAAGGTATACAAAAGGCTGGGGCCAGTGAAATGCATTATGGTGCCGCTGCCTTGCCGGGTGCCATGTTCATGGTGGCTTATATTGGAGGAATTCCTATTTTAGGGGTCCCTGCCTGTGGACTTCATCACAAGGTGACTGTTTTGGATTTGATTCTGCCAAGGGTCTTAATCGGTGAGCACATTGGGAATAAAGAATTGGCTTTTTTAGGGCATGGCGGTTTATGCATGGATTGTCCGGAATGTGTTCACCCCTATTGTCCGTTTGGCAAAGGCATGTAAAATTAATCCATATCTTTATAAGAGGTGATCAAAGTATCTTTCAGTTTGATTTTTTTGTGTCTGTTTCTCAAAAAATTATAATAAAGGTCCTGCATATGATCCAGGTTTTTTTGAGTTTTTGGCAATCTGAACTATCTCCATTGCAAGGACCTGGGCTGCATCAATAGTGTGTATAGGAAGCGAGCTATCAAGTGCACTGAGTTCTGTGCAGGCAATAATGGCAGTTTTAACTCCTTTTTTTGAAAGGTGCTCGCAGACTTTTTTATACGCATCGCGAATGGTTGCGCCCGTGTTTCCTTTTTTGACCTCTTTGATTACATTGAAAAGGTTGTCCTGATAATCTGGTTCAGGCCATATATCCTTGATACCAAGTTTTTTAAGCCTTTTGTTGTAAAGTCCTGTCATGGCAACAGCAGGTGAGGCTAATATACCTATTTTATCCTGATCAGGAAAATTTGTTTTTACATGAAGGGATACAAGATCTATCATATTAATAACAGGGATGTTTACTGCCTCTTGAATCTCATCATAATAATAATGAGCCGTATTGCATGCAATCACAAGAAAATCGGCTCCAAAGGTTTCAAGTCGTTTGCCCATGTCTGCCATGCAGGGCCCGGGATCTTCTCCATCTCCTTCAAAAATTGCTTATATCCTGTACGGAACTTTGGGGTTATTATCCACAATACACCTGATATGATCGATATCATCCAAAGCAGGTGTCAGGCGTATGATACGCTGCATAAGATCAATCGTTGCTTCGGGGCCCATACCGCCGAGTATTCCTACAATTTTTTCTTTTTTTACCATGATTGTCATACCCTAAATCCGGTATCCCTCCATGGGAATATCTTTATGACTATCCCATGGAGATATGGATTACAAGAATACTAAATCGTTATCTGAATGTTTCCAAATATTCATAAAGCGCAGGAGATCCTCCAGTATGAAGGAACAAAATATTTGCTCCTTTCTTAAAGTGACCTTTTCGCACCAGGTCAATGAGACCGGCGGCTGCCTTACCGGAATACACTGGATCAAGAAGAATGGCTTCTTTTTGAGAGAAAAGTTTGACTGCTTCCACCATGGAATCAGTAGGAAGTGAATAACCCGGTACCACATACTGATCAAAACATACAACATCATCCTTTTTAACAGCATTTTTTATTTCGAGCTTTTCTGATGTTTTTTGGACCAGATCAAAAACAAGTCCTTCCTGAACATCCTTTGCCCTTGAAACATTAACGCCATAGATAGGGATGCCACCATTTACACCAATCATTCCAGCAATCATACCGGCGTGTGTTCCTGCAGATCCGGAAGGAACAACAATATGATCAATCTTTAACCGCATCTCATTTAACTGGGTCATTGTTTCTTCTGCACAGGCAGCATACCCAAGTGCACCAATATCATTGGATGCACCTCCAGGGATAATATAGGGTTTTTTCCCTGCGATCTTAAGTTCCTCAGATTTTTTTTCCATTTTTGCCATCATGTCAGAGCCGGCTTCTACAACCCCTATACTTTTTACACCCAACAGTTCAAAAAGAAAATTATTTCCGCTTGCCCCTTCTTTGTAAGATCCCTTTACCCGTTCTTCAAGAATGAGGTGACAATCCATTCCTTCTTTTGCAGACCATGAAGCAGTAAGGCGGCAATGGTTTGACTGAACAGCCCCACAGGTAATGATTGTGTCAGCGCCTTTTTCAAGTGCATCTGCAATGCAAAACTCAAGTTTTCTTGTTTTATTACCCCCTCCAGCACCGGGAAGCAGGTCATCTCGTTTAACATAGAGGTTGACCTCACCTTTAAGAGCCTTGCTCAATGCAGGCATAGATTCAATGGGGGTTGGGCCTTGAAGGTATTTTCGTCTTGGAAATTTGGTAAAATTCATTTTGTATTCCTTTGTTTTGTATTATATCAGTGTTAAAATCTAAAAATAGTTTCCATTTCAATATATTTAAAAACAATTCTTTTTGCACCATCAAAACTTTGAAAGCAAACATGATAGATTAATTGTTTTTTTTAGCCTTTTTTCAGGATTAACAGCAAAGGCTTATGAATCTGCAAGGCGCTGGTCATACATTGACCCAACCCCATATTCGTTCCGGCGCATGAATTTATCCAGAGAGGGTCCAATGAGCTGCATTTCTGGATTTTCTTTTTGAACCTCCTGGGCTATTCTCATCTCTATGGTACAGCCCGTGCTATAGGTTGAATCCTTGCCGATCCATTCTGGCGGGACCTTTTTATTCATAAGAGAAAAACTTTTGCCAATATCGTCTGATGTCTGGAACCTCCATATATCTATGTATGAGCTTCTTTGAACAATTTCCCACATATACATTAGATCGTCTGCATCCATGCCAGTTTCATAATAGAATGAAGGGTTGATGATAAAAAGATCAGAAGATCGTTTATGTAAATAGTCTATAAAGGTACTCATTATTTTTTTTGCCACATCAATTTTTCTAGGAATGGAACCGATGATACCGCTGTAAAACATCACTGTCATGCCTTTTTTCTTGGCAGATTCCATTTGATCAATAATCTCGTTGGCTTTTTCTTCCAGTGCCTTGTGGGAAAATTTGATGAAGCCGGGGTGCTTGGGTTTATAAGTTATCAGCAATTGATTTTTATCAAGGCTGATATTGATGATATTCTGGGTAAACCTGAAGTGGGAATCAATCAATCTTTCTTTCTGGGTCTTTCCCCGTGATATGACGCAATCCACCTCTTTGAAAATTCTGGAAAAGGTGGTAGAAACAAGCAAAAGATTTAAATTTTCCATAGTCCCATCAGACACCACATAGATATTTTTATCATGTTTTAAAAGCTTTACAAGGTTGTTTTTGCTGATGGTTTTTTCATGAATAAAGTGTGCGTTTTCAAGTATTTTTACCAGAACAGGATCAGTTCTGGTATCTGCAAGGCAAACTTTTTTAAAGATAGGTGCTTCCTTTACTGCAAAAATAACTGCATGTCCGAGATCGGTAAGAAATTTGGCGATGGTCAGATCTATAATAACTTCGCAGGATTCATCGGCAAGCCATAGGATTTTTTGTTTCCTGGCTTTGACAAGCGCCAGTAATGGCGACAGACCATCTCCTTTGATAGGGGTTTTAAAGATTTTTTTAATTTTGCTTAATGAGGGTATGTCTGAATTTTTAAGGGCCCCCAGGCTATTTTGTGTGATCAGGGTTAATCGTCTTTGGAATTCAATCTCTTTGATTTTTTCCCTTATTTCAAATAAGGAGAGATCTTTAATGGTTTGTAATGAGTCATCAATTTGGTTTAAGGCTTTTTCCATGGTGTCAGAGTCTATAAATTTTTTTATTTTTTTATTTACAGCTTTTTTATCTTCTGAATACGGATTTTCAATATGTGTGCGGTTTAAAAAGATTTTGTATAATTTTTTTTCAAGCCTGGAAGGTATGAGAAGACCGGTTTGGATGTCATCATCATATTTTATCTTGATCAATGCTTTTAAAAATTTGTTATCATATTCAGAGTCTATTAATTCGTCAATCATGTCCATGATTCCGTCGAACACCTGTCGATAGCGGCTTTTTAAAAAAGGAGGATATTTTCTGGACATGATAGTCTTAAACATTTTATCGGAACAGGGAAAATACCGTTCTCCATTCTCAGGGTAGACCATAAATTCAATTTGTTCCTTTGAGCCTACCTTGGTGGGATAGGCAAAGGGATCTAAACTGTTTTTAAGAAAAAAAGCAGTAAACCAGGCATCGAAATCAGGACTTTCACCAACACGAACAGGTCTGACCTAGTTTTTTTTCATGTGGCCTCCATTTATGGAAAAAAATTTGGTTCATGGTATCATTTCATTGCAATTTTTGCAGGCAATTTATAAGTCCACAGCAATTAATTTATTTCCTGTTTTAAGTTCTATAAGACTTACACAATTGTTTTCAATTACACCATAGGTATACATGCCGTTTCGAGGACAGGTGATGGACCCCGGGTTCATAAAGATCTGCCCATATTTTTTTTCTAGAAAACAAAGGTGGGTATGGCCCTGGATTATAATATCGATATTTGAAGAATATTTGCAGGAACGATGACCATGGGAAAGAAAAAACTTTTTGTTGAAGCAGCTAAATTCCAGAAAAGTTTCAAACCCTGGGAAAAAAGAAATAGAATCGCAATTTCCATAGACATAATAAAACCTGTGATTAAAATTGGTCAAATCTTTTTTTATGGATTCAGGTTGAAAATCAATATGGGTGAAATTGCCATATTTTGTATCAAAAAGATCTCCGGCAATGACAAGTTCATCCAAAGGGCCTAAAAGATTTTTCAGGGTTAGCCATGAACTATAACTGCCGTGCAGGTCTGCAGTAACAATCAGTTTTTTCATCAGTTTTATTTTTACCCTTGTTAAAAAAAATAAAATTTCATAGAATTGAATTCAAATCAACTAAATTATGAAAAATTGGTACGAATTTTCAATGAATATAAAAATTTCCATTTAAGATTTAAACAATTCCATGACAGATAACAACCACCTTTCCGATGACCCGATATTTTCCTATCATTATTTTTCAATAAAAAAAAATTTAAGTCTTCGGTATGGGATAGCGCAAAGTTCCAAAAAGCCTGCAAAGGGCCTTGTTCTTTTATTGCATGGCAGATCCGAGTTTATTGAAAAATATAAAGGGGTTGCAAAAAAATTGCAAAAAAGAGGGTTTATGGTTGTAAGCCCGGATTGGCGGGGGCAGGGCCTGTCTTCCCGAGAACTTGAAAACAGGCATAAAGGCCATATTAGAAGATTTGATGATTATTTGGATGATCTTGAAGCACTCTATTCAAAGGTTATAGAATCTCAAGGATTGCCTGTTTATATACTGGCACATTCCATGGGTGGACATATCGCTCTTCGATTCATGAAAAGGCATCCTTTAAAAATTAAAAAAGCAGTCCTTGTTTCTCCCATGATTGATATTACTCTTCCAGCCATGATGAAATCAATATCAGGATTTTTATCAAAAAAATTGGCTAAAACATCATTTGCAGAAAAATATACCCCTGGATCAAGGGATTATTCTGTTAAAAAAGCCAAATTTAAAGGCAATAATTTATGCCATGACCCAAAAGCATTTTGGATTTTACATAATGAGATTGCTAAAAATTCAGACCTTGCCATCGGCGGTATCACATGGGGTTGGCTGAATGCAGCCTTTGAATCCATTAAAATTTTAAAACAAGATGCTGTAATCGACAAGATTACCACCCCCATATTGATTATCAGTGCCCAAAAAGATTCAATTGTATCCACAAAAGCCCAGGAAGAATTGAGCAAAAAATTACCTGACTGCACCTTTCTTTCTATTAAAGGGGCATTTCATGAGCTTTTATTCGAGGACGTCAAAATTAAACGCAAGCTCTGGGATGCCATTAACGGGTTTTTGGATGTTTGATTATATGGATTTTAATGTATTTATTCTGGCAAGTACAGGTGGATGGGAATAATTTAAAAATACGTAAAAAGGGTGGGGGGTTAAATTTGAAAGATTATGGGCTGACAGTTTTTTTAATGCATTAATTAAAGGCCTGCTGTCTTTAACAGTTTTTGCAGCAAACCTATCAGCCTCGTATTCATCTTTTCTTGAT
>JAQICW010000045.1 GCA_027858355.1 Desulfobacula sp. | reverse complement strand
TTAGGGTATGACCGCAATCTTCGCATTTGACCCTGGCAAATCCGAAATGAAGATCACCGCAATCCAAATATTTGTAAATTACAGTCATGATATATGTCCGCCAATAGCCATAGCGGGATTTATACATATCATCCCAGTTTCTGCCCTATAGGGTATGCTTGTTCTAATTCTTCAAAGTGATTTTCAACGCACTTATAGTAAGCGCTTGCTTTGGGATTGCGAGGCTGATAAATATCAAAAACATATGGTGATGATTGTGCCATATTAAACCTGAAATAATGGTAAGATTTTCAATATATTTCATTTGAAAATTAGATATGGTTGTATAGTATAGAGGTTTTGTTGAAAAAATACAACAAGTGTTGAAAAATATAAACAATATATAAGAATGATAAAAGCGGAGAGCCTATCGGGATAGGACTTCCCATTACTGAGGAGCCCTCCCACACCACCTGGCATACCGATCGGTACAATGGATAAACTCCGATTTTTTTTTCAAATGAAATGAAGAGGGAAAGCCGACGTCCTATATAAGATGGAAGGCAGCAGTCCTCTGAGCGTTATGACAAGCAAGGCGGACACCACCGTAGTCCTAGACCAGGGCATGTATTCAAAGGGGTAACTCGGGAACTTGAGAGAGCCCAAAGTTTCCCTGTACAATGAAG
The DNA here is from genome assembly GCA_027858355.1 of Desulfobacula sp. The sequence continues at coordinate 6,951 of JAQICW010000045.1, read as the reverse complement.
GTTTCAGGAAAGCCTTAACCAAAATTTCCCGGTATTCAAGGCGACTGTTCAACACCCTTGAATAAGTCTAAAAGTCATCCTCTGGATGCCTTTTGGAATCACAAAAAAAGTTGAACATGCACGGTATCAGGGGCGGAAAGTGAACAGCGAACAAACCTGTGTCCAGAGGTCAATACGCTGCAACACCTGTAAAACGAATCTGGATAGAAAAGGAAAACGGCAAACAGAGACCGATCGGTATACCTGCTTTTGAGAATAAAGTAGCTCAAAAAGCAGTGGAAATGATACTCAGCGCGATCTACGAGCCAAATTTTTACAACTTTTCCCATTATTTTCGTGCCGGACACAGCCAACACATGGCAATCAAGGAGTTACGGGAAGAGAGCATAAGGACAAACACTAATTGGATAGTGAGTGCAAATATTACAGGGCTATTTGACAATATTGATCATGACTACAACTCTGCTACTGCCATGTCTGGAAAAAATGGCTTACTTGGGATGGAACAAAATGGGCTGAAGATGAAACCGGTCAGATAAAACAAATTGCGAAAAAGACTGTCCGTAAAATTTATGATGAAGCAAAAAATTCTGAGGATGACAACAAACGCCAGGTGATTGCCAGGCATGCACTGTCATCTGAATCTAATGGCCGTATCAAGGCAATGGTCTCACTGGCAAAAAGTGAACTTCCTGTACAGCCAGATAAATTTGATAAAAACCGGTTCCTACTGAACTGTAAAAATGGAACTATCGACTTGAGCACTGGTGAACTGTTACCCCATGCCAGAGATAATTTTATCACCAAGGTTGCCCCGGTCTATTATGATAAAGATGCTACTTGTCCCCAGTGGGAAAAATTCCTTAACCGGATCATGAACAATAACCAGGACCTGATAAAATTTCTTCAGCGAGCGATTGGTATTCTCTTACCGGGGCTGTGTCAGAGCAACAGACATTACCCGGCAACTTTTAGCCTTTGCCCGCAAACAGACCATCTCCCCCAAGGTTCTTGATCTTAATAATAACGTTGAAAATATGCTCAAAATGCTTCGACGCCTCATTGGTGAGGATATTGATCTTGCCTGGTTGCCGGGAGGTAACCTTTGGTCTGTCAAAATGGACCCTACCCAGATGGATCAGATCCTGGCCAACTTATGCGTCAATGCCCGGGACGCCATCGAAGGTGTGGGCAAGATCACCATTGAAACAACGACCAGGGTCCTTGACACAGATTATTGTGCTGATCATTCCGGTTTTATTCCCGGCGAGTTTGTCCTATTGTCTGTAAGTGACAATGGTTGCGGTATGAGCAAAGAAATACAGGGCACAATAATACTTATTATTCTGAAATTTTCAATTCACCACCAAATTTAACTAGGATACGATTAAACATTCTTTTTGGCAGATCCAACCGCTCTTAATGATCTGTTTTCGTTATTTTTCTATAAACCGGTCATCTAATTTCATGGTGGCCGTTTTTTTCTGGGTCTCCTCCAGGTCTTCAAAGTGATTTTCAACGCATTTGTAATAAGCGCTTGCTTTGGGATTGCGAGGCTGATAAATGATTAAAATCATATGATGACGATTGTGCCATAGCATAACCAATAATCAAAACAACTACTTAAACAGTTGGTGTAAAAAAAATCATGATTCAACAGGCAAGGCTGATCCCCATAACTTCGATTATTCTTGATGAAGATATTTATCCCAGAAAAGGGATAGACCACAGGCGTGTGGGCATATTTGCCGAAAATATCAGGGATGGTTTTAACTTTGATCCCATTGAAGTGGAGCATGCCCCGGGCAGGCCCGGCAAGTACCGCCTCCTTGACGGGGCACACAGATGGAGTGCTTATAAATCAATGGGGGTAGAAGAGGTGAAAGCAGTCATAAAGGATCTGGATGGTAATGATCCCCTGCTATATGCCGCAAAAAAAGCCATTGGTCCGAGACAATTGACGGAAGAAGAGGCAAGAGATACTGCTCGCCGTGCATATAAAAAAAATCCAGGGCTAACCCCAGTGGAAATCGGAAAAGCAATCGGTCGGGCAAGAAGAACTGTGGATCATTATATCGCTGATCTTCGTGCTGTAAACCAGATGGGTATGGACATCAAAATATTTTGCATGAATCGTCTTGGTATCCCCCAGGACAGGATGGCCGCGAGATTGGGGATGAATCAAAAGACAATTCATAACCATTTAGTAAAAATGGCAGTATTGCCAAAACTCCTGAATAGCGATTTGTCTCAAGGCTTTACTGTTTCACAGGTAGCGCAAAAGCACGGTTGGACAGATCCAATGGTCTGGGCATTAGCATTGGAAGGTAAAGATGATCAAGACAGGTTCAAGGAACTTGGCTGGGGTCTTAGAACCTGGGATCAATGGGATTTCAATGATTGTGATAAAAGATTTGGAGATGACTGGCCCGGGCGCATCCCTGCACAATTGATCGCCCACCTTCTCTTTTATTTTTCCAGCCCTGACGATCTGATTCTTGACCCGATGGCCGGAGGCGGCGTGACCCCGGACACCTGCCTTGCTTTAGGCCGCAGATGCTGGGCCTTTGATATGATGGACCGGTCAAATCGTCCTGAAATCGAGTCCCACACATGGACCCTATCATTGAATGGGCACCTGGCATGGCCTGTAAGTTCAAAAACAAAAGCAGACTTCATCATCTTTGACCCGCCATACTTTAACAAAAAAGCGGATGGCTACGATGAAAAAAGCATATCTGGACTGTCTAAAAATAAATACCTTGGTTTTCTTGAGGCTTTTTTTGTCCTGGCCAAACAGCATGCTAAAAAAACGACACGAATTGCTTTCATCAACGCAGACTGGCGGGATTTTCAGAATACACCGGCAAGTGAAGAGGCAGGCAAAGGGGGCATCCTGATAGATGATTATCTTGATATCCTGAAAAGGACAGGCTGGTTGCGCACTCACATTATCCAGGCCCCCATGTCTGCGCAACGCTTTAGCGCAGGTGTTGTATCTGCCATGCAGAAAAAAAGGATACTGGGTGTTACAAGCAGATATGTGATCGTCTTAAAACAATCGGGATAAAAACTGATCCTCCCCCAAAAAAACTGTACCAGTTAATTTATTTTTGGGGCCAATTGTTCAATAACGGGTATTATAAATGACGCTGATCAGGGGACTTTCACCCCATAAGTTCACACCCGTGCCGGGCGTACACAAGTTGTACCCCATGACGGGGTGAACTTGTTGTTCGGCTTCCCTGGTTGTCTGAAAACATGAATTTTAATGAATAGGAAATTAGACAATGAAAAAAATCGGGAGAAACGATCCATGCCCCTGCGGCAGCGGGCGCAAGTATAAAAGATGCTGCATTGGCAGCGATGGGGGATCTCAACTGTACTCAGCGGATGAAAGAGAGTCGGCTCTGCAGAAGATGGAAGATTTTGTGGATCAAGGAGGCTGGCAAGGATATGAAATTGAGGCCATGGATATATTCTGGGATGATTTGGCAGAAAAGCAGTCCCAGTTGGATGAATATGTCCATTCAATGAGTAAATCCATGTTCGATTTCTGGTTTTGTTTTGATCTTAAAACCGACAATGACCAGCCTTTATTCCAATATTTCATCGATGAAGGCCCCATCCTGACAAAGGGGGAGCAAAGTTTTTTGAAGATGGCAGGCAGGTCATGTGTTCGACTCTATGAGGCGGTTAAGGTCATCCCGGGAAAATCAATCACCTTAAAGGATTTAATTAACGGACAGGTTACACAAGTAAGGGAAATCAGTGGATCACAATCAATGCAACGCCATGAAATACTAGCAGCACGCATAATGCCTGTGGGTGCATCCGGCAGGCCGGAAATGGATGGGGGCCTTTTTCTTTTCCCGCGCATGCAAAGGGAACAGATAGTGAACAAAGTAAAATCTATGTATGCGGAGTTTAAACAAGGACCGCCCGGAGCCACTGATCCGGATTTTTATAAGAAAATGCCTCCGGTATTTCATCAGATGTGGCTGGCTCCCTTTATCAATCCTATTCCCGATATGGTGACCCGGGACGGCCATAAAATGATAATTACCCAGGTCTATTTTGATGTGACAGACCCGGATGCACTCAAGGCTGTCCTGGATACAAAAAAAGACCTTGAACGTGAAACCGAAGAATTGAAATGGACCTGGCTGTCAAAACCCAAAGACGGCCGCAGGGGGATCTATGGGTTCTTTCGTATGGATGGCCAACGTCTTATTCTGGAAACCAGTTCAAAAGAATGGGGTGAAAAGGGTAAGAAAAAAATCAAAAGAATTACCAAAGACCTTGCCCTGTACAAAATTACCAAGTATAGCAGCATGCAGGGTCTCCTGGAAGAGTTTAATTCCAGAGAATCTGAACCGGACCATAGTTCTAGGAATTTGTCCCCCGCGGACAGAGAAAAATTAGACCAGGCCATAAAAGAAGAACAAAAAAAATATTACAAGAAATGGCTTGATATGGATATTCCCATGCTGGACGGCTGCACCCCTCGCCAGGCTGCCAAATCCCCTGGGCTTAAACCCAGGATTATAGAAATGCTCAAGGATCTTGAACACCATTATGAAGCGGAACTGACTAGGGGGAAGCCTGGTTTTGATCCTTCCTGGATGTGGGAGGAACTGGGCCTGGCAAACGAGAACCCGAACCGGCACCAAGGTGGTTACCTGCCGCTTACAGGGTTTGAAGCCATGGAACTCCTAGCCAGGGGGATGGGGGATGTTGTCCGGAAGATAGCGACCGGATATCGAAATAAGGACAATTTTGATGACAAAATGACCCTGGATCGTGAAGATCTGGAAATGAATCTGGATTTTCAGCGCTTTGTCAGAGAACAGACAGCCCTGGCCGTTGAACAGGGCATGGACAGGCAGATGGCGAAAAACCACGGTAGCCTGCTGGCTTCCCACCTGGAATATATGGTCAATTACGAGTTGCATTTTCGAAAGACTTTCTGGATTGACCCATCCCTTTCCTATATGCTGGGGCACACCCGCCTGGATCTGGCTGGTGACATGCTCAAATTGCCCTATTCTTCTTTTGCCTTTGTTTTTAACGATCGCTTCACCCTTGAAATTGCCGAGAGAATGCTTTCACAAATGCGGGACTGCCCCATGGGCGGACGTAAACTTGAGATAATGACCGTATATGTGACGCAAATCATATCCAATGAAACAAAGGGATTGAGAATCGTGTTTTCTTTTGATGCCTTTATTGAACAATGGCCGTATCTGCGGGTTCTGGATTTAATAATTGACCCCATGGCCCGTCTGGACCAGATCCTGACCAGCTATTTTCCCGATGCTGAGGAAAAAGGGATGGATCCGATTCTCAAATCGGAACTGATGCGGGAAATGGTGCACCTGGTGATCAATGCCATCCTTTATACCACAAGTGCAGATGTGGCAACCGAAACCATAACAGGACCCCTGATCAGCCGACAGCAACAGAGATCGGATACAGGGCCGGCTGATACCGAATATCTTTCTTCACAGGAAGTGATCTATCTTCCCGGAAAGATCAATATCTCCCATATTGAAAAAATGAAGGCTATAGAAAAGAGTGCATCCGGCCGCAATCTCATGGTAAAGTTTATGGTTCGCGGCCATTGGCGAAGGGCAAATTTCAAGTGGAAAGATCAGCGTCCAAGATGGATAAGCCCCTATTGGAAAGGCCCGGATCTGGCAACCGTGATCGAGAGGCAATACCGCTTGACGACTTGAAGAAAATTAAATGGGAAAAATGACCCGGTCATCAAATGAATTAACCGGGTCATACAAGAATTACAAAAACGTGCTATTCAAAGTCATGGACAAAAATAAAATCATTATCAGCATTGGCACTGTGACAGCTGACACATCCTTTTGGTTGCCCATAGGGTTTTGCTTTGCCGCGTGTCGTATATCTTGCATAGAACCAGTCACCGGCCCCTGGGTTATAATCTTGGACTTTATACATAACAGTAAGCGCCATTAATTTTTTCTTTTTATTGTAATTCTCTTTTACAACGATGGCCCCATATTTAAAGGGGGCTGAAGATGAATCATATGCCTTGTCATTGACATAAACTTTGTTAAAGGACCCGTGGGGTTCATTCCCTTCAAGCATTCCCTGATGATCATCCCAGAATTTCCATTGGGTATATGGGGAGGTTTTGGTAATATGTTCCCAAAGCTCCTTGGGATCGGCTCCCGGCATTCCTGCCATTACCGACGTGACCATGAAAACTGCCAGACAAAGAATAATAAACCCTGTGATTTTTTTTGTCATAATAACTCCTTATTAATAATGATGAATAAAAGTACTGCTACAGATATTCTTGTTAAATAATACAAAGACACTTGCATGTCACTTCAGCGGGTTTGTCGGGGGGATCAAAAAAAACTTACAAAAATTATTCAAGTTTCTTCAGGTGCTTTTTTATTTTCTGCCGGGCCTGATCCGGTAAATGGGTGATTTCGTTATCAGATTTTTTGTCGCTTTCTAATTTTAAGACGGCCTTGCGGATTAAAATTAACTGGTTCTTATAATTTAAGCACAAATGACACATCATCAGGTGAAATTTAATACCCATCCTGATCTTTAACGAAAGCTTTTCGTCCATGGACCGGGAAATTAAATCTGAAACGTCTTTGCATCTGAATGTCCAGTGGTTTATCATATTCAACTCTTTTTTTAAAGCCATTTGAGTTCTATACATTTTCTCATCAAAAAGCGAGCCCTGTGGAGGATCACCCAGCAATTAGTCGTGGTAATATTTAAAACCTTACAAATAGTTTCGGTGGTTTCATCTTCCAGTTCCCGTAAGGCAAAAGCGCGAGCGGGCTTCTTTGGAAGATCCTGCAGGCATTTTTTAACGATATTTAAAAATGATTTTTGCTCAAGAAGGCTTTCAGGGTTGGATGCCCATTTCGCCGGGCCTGTTTTCCATTTCCC
>JAQICW010000034.1 GCA_027858355.1 Desulfobacula sp. | reverse complement strand
CCTGTGATAATTATTCCCTTAACATCAGGATCAATTTCAAGAAGCCTTCTCATAGTCTCCTGACCGCCCATCCCGATTTTATTGGTTAAATCTAAAATTACCATATCAAAGGGTTCTTTGGATTCCATGGCTTTTTTATATATCTCAATGACTGCTCTACCCTCAATGCAGGTTTCAACATCATATCCTAATCTGTTAATTACCATACGCAGAAGAGTCCTGATCGCTTCTTCATCATCCATTAAAAGAATTTTTCCTGTACCTGTGGCAGGTTTTTTTACAGGTTTTTGTGCTGCAGATTTTTTCTCTGATTTTTGAAGGTCGGGTTCTTTGACAGATAAAGCCGGCAGATAAACCGAGAAGGTCGAGCCTGCTTCCGGTTCGGATTCTACGTTGATCAATCCTCCGTGTTTTTGAACTATGGAATAACTGACTGTAAGCCCGAGCCCCTGTCCTTTATCAGCTCCCATATCTTTTGTTGAAAAATAGGGATCAAATAATTTTTCAAGGTTTTCATTTGATATTCCACATCCCTGGTCTTTGAAGGATATTTTAATATATTCACCCTGGCTTAATGTCAGATAGCCTTCTTTTGCTATATCAACATTTTCGCAAGATACCGTGAGTTGTCCATTATCATCCATTGCTTCTCTTGCATTGACGACTATATTACTGACAACCTGTTTGATCTGATTTTCATCAATATTTACTTGCCTGATAGCATCGGCTATGGAAATTTCCGGTTTAACGTCAGACCCGCTTAATGTTGCGGCAACTATATTTTTTAACAAATCGTCGATGGAAGTAATTTTCCTGACTGGATCACCGCCTTTTGAAAAGGTAACCAGCCGTGCAGTCAATTCTTTTGCTTTTATGCATGCCTTTTCTGCTTCCTTGAGACTTTTAGACGTTCCAATTTCAAGTTTCAGATCATCTTGGGCCAGAGAAATATTCCCCATTACCACATACAAAAGGTTGTTAAAATCGTGGGCAATGCCACCGGCAAGTGTGCCGATGGATTCCATCTTTTGAGATCGTCTAAGTTGTTCCTCCATTCGTTTACGCTCGGTAATGTTATCAAAAGTTGTAAAAACTCGGAATGGTTTATCTTCATCGGGGTTGAACTGGGGAATTGAGTTAATATTAATCCAGTGATATTCTTTGTTAGCTGGATTAAAAATGCCCATGGTTACATCTTTTATCGCCACTCCTTTTTCTAATGAAACCATTGCCGGATGAGTTTCACCCGGAAAATCAGATCCGTCTTCGTGAATTGCTTTCCAACGGGGATCAATTGATGTCCGGCCCAGCATTTGGTCTAGCGTCAAACCCAGAAGATGTTCAGCAGAAAGATTGGCATCAATTATTGCTCCGACAGCATCCTGATACACTACCCCCGGTGCCATTGATTCAAATAACAGACGATGCTTTTCCTCGCTCTCCCGCAGCGCCACTTCAGCTTGTTTTTGTTCAGTTAAATCTCTAACAGATGTAATTCTTACAGTCTTCCCTTCAAATGGAATCTCTCTACCATGAAGCATTCCAGGAAATGTTGAACCATCTTTTCTAAGTCCCATAGCTTCATACTGTTCTAAATATCCTGATGTAGAATTTTTTCTAACTAATTCACGGCTTTCAGGAGCTGCAAATTGAATTACATTGATTTTTAAGTCAAGAATTTCTTCGAGTGAATCATACCCAAAGATTTCAACAAATCTTTTATTAGAATGTAGAACTAACCCTTGTTCATGGAAACAAAGTCCTTCAGAAGTTGCTTGAAGCAGGAAATTTGATCTTTCTTCGGATTCTTTTAATTTTTCTTCCGCCCGCTTACGCTCTTTTATTTCAGATATTAAACTATTATTTGACTTTGTTAATTCTACAGTACGCTGTTCGACCCGCTCCTCTAAGTGGTCGAGGTGTTTGGCCAGAGCATCCTCTGCCCGCTTGCGCTCGGTGATGTCCTCAATAGCCAGGAGGATGATCCGTTCCTTTCCCATCCCACGTTTAATTTGCCGGGCATTCAAAAGCATTATGCGCCTGCCAATTGTGGCAAAATCGTGTTCAATCTCATAATTGTCAAAACTGGTCTTTTCGGGAAGAATGTTTTCCAGCAAGTCCCTCAGCTTGGGGATATCCCACTGTTTGTTGCCCAGGTCATAAATAAAACTGCCTAAAGTTTCTTCCTGTGTTACCTTGAATGAATTTATGAAACTTTGGTTTGCCATGATAATCTTCAGGCTTAAATCCAGCACCAAAAGAGGTTCACGTATTGTCTCTACGATATCTTCGAATATCTCGTCTATCAGGTTTTCTACCATAGTGCTCTCCTTTACACAAAATCTATTTGAAAAGTAGATTCTTTCAACACTCGGGACAACTCCGAAAGAATTGCGACTAATGTCCATCCGGATAAAAATCTTTTGATATTACATAGAACCTGTTTCATCTTTTCCTTTGACCTTAAAAGTGAAAGGGGCATAGACCTTAAATCTATGCCCACACTATGGTACCGCCAAGTACCCATGACAGAACACAGACAAGACCTACACCCCAGTTGGAGTACAGTTCCCGTCAGCATCGTTCTGTCATATTAAAATTGGCGGTTTTTAGTGTGAACGATTCTGCGTAAACGCAAAATTATGTTATTTTTTTAAATCATTGCATTTTGATTACATCTCCTTAACAATTTTTTAAAAGCCAAAATAAAGTTACAATCCTATGATTTTTTTATCAAGATAAATCTAATATATCGGAA
>JAQICW010000017.1 GCA_027858355.1 Desulfobacula sp. | reverse complement strand
ACCTTGTTCTTGTTGCCGCCGGAAACATCATAGGTGATGCTAACAATGGGCACATTAATTTTTTCTTCAAGTTTCTGAGCCATTGCCTCTGTAATAAGCCCGGCACAACAGAATGCCGGGTTGGTTTGAACCAGCAGCTTTAAATCAGGATATTCATTGATGATATGATGAATTTTTAAGATATTATCCATGGATTCTCCCGTATGTTCGTGAAGGATTCCGTACTCGGAAAGGATATTCTCATAAGAGTCCTTTACTTCAAATGCAGATTTACTCAAAATAGGTTCAAAATATTTATAATATTTTTTTTCCATGGTCTGCATGGCCACAAGAAGCGCCCCATTTGAAAACAGACTTAAATATTTTCCTTCCTTAAACCATTTTTTGAAATAAGAATTAGCAATGATTTTGGCATATTTATAGTAAGAGGTTGTAATGACCTCACCACCATTGTCTTCAATAAAATGAACCAGATCCTGATTCATAATGTCGTTATCTCTAACATAGAGATCTCCGAAAATTCCAATCTTAGGCCTTGATTCGGTTCTTGTTTCAATGTCTGAAAACATTTTCATTGCATTTTTTAAGGCTTCTTCTTTTGACTCTGCCCTTTCAAAAGCATTGCACAGAATTTTCAAGGCTTTTGGAAGTACTTGATCTGTTTCACCCTTATGGATTTCATAGGGTCTGATTTTGCACCCAATGTTTCTTAGCAATCCGCCAAACATATAGGCAAAATACGCATTGGTTGATGCTCTGTAAGAAATATCAAACAATGATAATTGGCCTTTATAAATTTCAGATTTTTCAAATCCCTTACCATTTTTTTCAAGGATTTTTTTGATATGATAGGGATACATCTTAATATTACAGGCAATGTCCGAAGGATTTAACCATAATACACAATTTGAAGGGTCAAGATTGTTTTTTTCTATAGTATGAATAAACCCTGCTGCCAAGGCATTTAAAGGGATACATTGTCCTGTATTGGTAAGAATGCTTTTTTTCAGGGTTTCATGGGTTTCTTCCATTAAAAGGGCAGGGTATCCTTCATTTCTTAAAACAGAAACAATCAGGCTGCCTGAGTATGAATCCCAGTTTGGATAAATAATGGTTTTGTTGTCTATCTTTGATAAGAAATTTGGTTGAAGAAGAGAAACATCATGCTTTTTTTCTTTTGAAGTTGAATTGTTATGATTTGTAAATGCACGAACGGCTGCCTCAACCCTTGTCTCATAGCCTACACTGGAATCATGCTCATCAAGTTCCAGTACAAGATAGGGCTTATTATAACTTTCCATAAGCTGTTTAAAATAGTCGATACCAAAAGAGTCTGGTCCGCACTTAAACGAGCTGATATATACAGGATAAAGGTGATCACTGGTTGCAACGATATATGCAGCTTGAAGAATTTGTGCAACATATTTCCAGTGGATTTCTTTTAACAAAGGATCAATTTGGGAAAAATCCCGGGTTTCAAAATCAAGCATATCCTGAAAAAAAGTTTTTACACCAAGGTTTTCAAAAAGTTGGGGAATATTGTTATTCATTGTTTTGGTCAGAACAGTGTAGGGCCTACCTAAAAGAATAACATTGATATCCGAACCTTTGGATTTGTATTGCTGATATAAAGCTTTCTGGTTTAACTGATTATTCTCTTTAAATTTCAATGCACTATCGTATGCAGCAGAAATATCAAAAAAGGAAAATAGAAAATCAGAAGATATCTTTTTCAATGATTTATATAATTCCAGTTTGGTATGAAAATTTGTATAAAGGTATTTGGTAATGGGTGATATTATCCTTTTTTTATCAAAATCCGAAAGGCAGGATATAATTGATGGTGCAAACTGAGTATAGTAGCAATGCTGCCTGCGTCTATCTTTTCCCTCTGGTTTTTCTTCAAAATAGAATGGCAGAAATATATAGTCTGCTTTATCCATTAAATACTGAATGTGGCCATGCAAAGCCACCACAGGGGCACAGAATTCAGCGTTTGCAACTATTTTCCCTAATTTTACCGGGGCTTTTAGTTCTGAACTTGTTATTACTTTAATTCCAAGTCTGGAAAAAAAGTAAGCCCCGAACTCATAATCTTCAATGAGGTGAAGCGCGTGGGGAATACCAATGGTAAAATTATGTTTAATTATTGTTTTTTCAGGTTTTTGGATTGCTTGATTTCTTATTTTTAACAGATCATAATTGTTCTTTTTAGGAATCATTTTGTTTGTCTGATAATCCCTGCCGCACAAGAAACCATATGCAACGGTTTGGTCCCCTATGTCTGCAATGGTTAATTTGCAGTGATTTGTGCATAAATCACACGTTTCCTGGCGTACTGGAATCTGTTGTTTCCATAAGTCAAATCCTCGAAAAGCCGTGGCCTTGATTTGTTTTTCTTTTAATAACAAGGCCACGCCAAGGGCACCTGTCAAATGACAATATTTTGAGACATGAATGGGCTTCTTTAATTTTTGCTCAAATGCCGCAACAAGTGCCTTGTTTTTGGCTGTTGCACCTTGAAAAAGAATACAATTTCCTATCTTAGCGATATTGCCCACTTTGGTCAGATAGTTATCTCTTACAGAATGTAAAACCGAGGCAAGAATTTCATTTTTCTGATAACCTTGCGCAAAATAATAATTAATATCCCTTTCCATAAAAACTGTACATCTGTCACTGGCTACTGGTGAAGAGACTCCTTCTGTTCGTTCAGAATATTCAGCTAAGGGACAATCTAACTTTAAGGCCTGTTCTTCTATAAAACTTCCAGTTCCAGCGGCACATACCGTGTTCATAACAGAGGAGGTGACCATGCCGTTTTTAAGCAAGGTAAATTTGGCATCCTGTCCCCCGATTTCAATAATGGTGTCTACATCCTTGTTTAAATTAATTGCTGCTGTTGCATGGGCTGTTATTTCATCTGGTTCAATATCCGCACCAATAATTTTCCCACTGATTCTTCGTCCTGACCCTGTAGTACCACACCCTTTAATTTTGATTTTAATTCCATAGGCCTTAAAAAACTGTTCGTGGGCTTTGAAAATCTTTTGAATGGCCATCACAGGCCGTGATGCCGTTTTTGTATAAAATCCGGCAATGGGTATTCCTTCATGATTGATAAGGATGCTTTTGGTGCTTGTTGAACCTACATCAAGACCTAAATATCCTTGTGTTGTCGAAATTTCGACTGGATTCTGATAAATATCAGCTTCAACATCTTCAATAACATAGGAGGAAAAGCATTTAAAATCGGGAAATTGTGAAAGCTTAAGTTCAAGACCTGGATATGACAGAAGGTTTTCTTTTTTCGCTGAAATAAAAAAATCTTGTATTGACAAAAACTCTTTTTTATCAAAGGTTTTCTTAAGGGCCATGTCATCCAGCAAGCAGAGAGCAGCACCGGTTGCCCCGTAAAAAACTGAGTTTAAATCATTGATAAATCCATAACCAGTTATTTTTTCAAGATGCTTTTTAACAGAATAGTTTTGAGAGACACCACCGGAAAAAATAATTTTTTCCCCGACATGTTTATATTTGAAAAGCGTGTTAGAAATATTTTTTGCAAGGCCATAACAAAGGCCATCACAGATTTGTTCAATGCTATAACCTTCCTGTTGGGCATGGATCAGATCTGTTTTGGCAAAAACCGCACACCGGGTGGCAATATCAGGTATTTTTTTTGAATTTAAAAGGGCTTTTTTGCTAAGTTCCTGGGATCCTCCCAACAGGTTTAACCTTCTGGACTGTTGATCAAGAAAACTTCCTGTACCGGCTGCACAAGATGTGTTGTGTTTGGTGCCAATATAATTGTGATGTCCATCAAACCGGCTCAATGAAAATTTTTCACCTCCAATGTGTAAAATTGCATCAAATATTTTATGATAATGTTTAGCCGCCCTTATGATCGTCAACTGCTCATCATAAGACTGATTTATCTTAATAAAAGAAGGGGTGGAGTCGGTGGCTGCAACATAGTTTATATTTTTTATATCAATATTCCCGATTAATTTTGAAAGGCATTGTTTTACTTCGCCATGATGGGAACAAGTGTCTGTATGAACAATATTACCTTCGTAATTTAGCACTGCGATATGAATGGAAACAGATCCTACATCAATACCGAGAATGTTTGATAAAAATGCCATGATTATAGCTTTTCCTTTACATGATTCCAGAATTCAAAAATACCTTTAAACCAACCCTCTATAAACATTTGTTCATGGTCAATGGAACTTGAATTTGATAGTTCTGCAAGTCCAGTGGATTGATAAATTTTATCAAAATAATCCCTCATTTTGGGGTCAGAGATTAATTCATACGTGCCATTAAATTGTAATACGTATAAAAGGTCTTCATAGTGTGCTGTTTTTGCCCATCGCAGTCCTTCTTCTTTGCCCAGTTTATAATATTGTTTTTCCCAAATTAATTTTTCCTGCTTTAATCGTTTAATAATTTCAGACATATTATAGTCTTTTGAAAAACGTTTTTGAAATTCTTCTTTTTTCTGAATGGCATCGGTAACAGCTTCTTGAAACATTTTTGAAAAATTGAAAGAGGTCCGCCACTCTTTGAGCTTTTCATGAAGCAAATCAGGAATGCTTAATGTAATTTTTTGAGCCATTTGTTTATCCTGCCCTGTTTTTATTAATAAAATATTAAGAAAAATTCTTTTTTATACGTATATATTTTTTTAGTACGTGTCAACATTTATTTACATACTCAACTTTCAGTGTTGCCAGATTTGAGTGGGGTCAGGCTTTCATTATTGGATTTTTTGTAGATTTATTGATAAAAGCACATTAAAACAAGCCTGACTCCGTCTGCAAGGACTTAAGGCCGAAAGTTGAGTTATAGATGAGACATTGGATAAAATAAATATAAATTAAAAGCGCGAGAAGCTTGAATTTCGTCTGTTTTAAAGGTATACAGGAAAACCATGTTAATTAAATTTATTGAGAAATTCGGTAAAAAAATTTTAAGCCTGCTGGAATCCATGGGCAGGGCAATTCTTTTTTTCCTAACCGGTATGATGCATATTTTTACCCTGCCAATTCAATATGCCAAAATTATTGACCATACATGGTTTATTGGATCCAAATCTATTTTTGTTATTATTTTGACCGGACTTTTTACCGGCATGGTGTTAGGGCTTCAAGGATATTATTCCCTGGTGAAAGTTGGCTCAGAAGCAGCCCTTGGTGCTGCAGTGTCTTTGACCTTGATTTCAGAATTAGGGCCTGTTTTTACAGCTATTATGGTCACGGCAAGAGCAGGCTCATCCATGACTGCAGAAATTGGTATTATGAGGATTTCAGAACAGATAGATGCTCTTAAAACCATGCATATAAATCCTGTCAGGTTTTTGTTTTCACCACGGATTATTGCTGCTGTTATCAGTTTCCCATTGCTCACAGCACTTTTTGATGTTGTCGGCATCATCGGTGGGTTTATTTCCGGTTCCATTATGCTGGGCATAAATCAACATGTCTATATGGACACTGTTATTCAAAGTATTAAAATACATGATATTAACCTAGGATTTTATAAGGCTTTTGCTTTTGCTGTAGTTACCACCACAATATGCTGCTACCGCGGCTATTATACACATTTATACAGTGGTTTCGGCGCCAGAGGGGTCAGTTTGTCAACAACCAATGCCGTTGTTCAGTCCTGCATTTCCATCTTTGTTTTTGACTATATCATTACATTTTTATGGATATAAATATGACTATCCCTTTAATACAATTTATAAATGTAAGTAAAAGTTTTGAAGCATCTCATGTTTTAAAAGGGCTTAATTTATCCATCTATAAAAGTGAGATTACTGCCGTCATCGGGAAAAGCGGGACAGGAAAGTCTGTGTTGTTAAAACATATTATCGGGCTTGTCCAGCCGGATTCAGGTCAGATACTTATTGAGGGGAAATCTCTGTCTCAGCTATCAGCAGTAGACAGAAAATCTTTTCACAAAAAATTAAGCTATATGTTTCAAGATAATGCTTTGTTTGATTTCATGAGCATATATGATAATATTGCCTTACCTTTGGTGGAAGATTCAATCTTTCCAAAAGACCAGGTAAAAAAGAAAGTTTTAAAGCGGATGGAGCAATTGGGTTTGATTGGTATAGAGGAAAAATTTCCTGCACAGCTTTCCGGCGGTATGCGAAAAAGGGTGGCACTTGCAAGAGCGCTTGTGATAGATCCTAAAATTGTTCTTTTTGATGAACCAACAACCGGACTTGATCCCATAAGAAAGAAAAAAGTACATTCAATGATTCAGGAATATCAGAAAAAATTTGAATTTACGGCTGTAATTGTGAGCCATGATATCCCTGAAATTTTTAATGTGGCACAACGGATCGCCATGCTGGATGAAGGCACTATAAAATTTGAGGGCTCAAAAAAAGACATCATGGATTCTCACAGCAAGATTTTAAATGACTTTATTCAAGGTAAAGAAGTTTAAAGCTAAGGATCAGGGATGATCTACTTAAAGGAAACCCATGAATAAAAGAAAAACTGAATTTTATGTAGGACTTTTTGTCAGCATTGGCATATTGTGTACTGGATACCTTTTTATTGTTCTTGGTGAAATAAGTTTTTTTCGGGATAAACAATACCCGATATATGCTTTTTTTACTTCTGTCTCAGGGCTTAAAACAGGTGCTAAGATTGAAATGGTTGGTGTGCAAGTCGGTACAGTTTCTAATGTCAGTATTGATAAAGAACGCTTGCTTGCAAAAGTAGAATTTCATATTGATAAAAATATTGAGCTTTCCGAAGATGTCATAGCATCTGTTAAGACTTCTGGTATAATTGGGCAAAAATACATTGATATTCTACCCGGAGGTTCTGATATTATGCTTGAACCTGGAGAGGAAATATTCAATACTGAGTCATCCCTTGATATTGAATCTCTTGTGAGGAAATTCATTTTTAATACAGAGAATAAATAGGACTTAATTTGATTATAATTTTGTTTTGAATGGTGATTCTCGATAAAATAAAAGGAAATTCTCAATCATGAATAAAAAATATTTATTTTTTATTTTAGCAATACTTTTTATCCTGGCATCGCCTTGTTCTGCCCAGGATAATTCCATTATCAAGCCGGTTTTATCTAATGATTCCTTTTCCAGGTCTTTTTATCCATTACATAATCCAGATGGAATACTGATGGCTAAAAGTACACTTTCAATAACTGAAGATGATGAACTGGACAAAGCGCTTCTTGAAGATTTTGATGATCCCATTGAATCTGAGCCCATTTTTGATCCCCTCTATCATTTTAACTATCTTATGTATTCGGTCAATGATTTTTTATATTTTCAAGCAATAAAACCCATTGCTAAAGGTTATAAAGCTATTACCCCCACTCCTTTACGCAAAGGGGTGAATAATTTTTTTCATAACCTTGTTTTTCCTGTACGATTTGTAAATAATATTTTGCAGGGTGAGATCAAGGATGCAGGAACGGAGATTGGAATTTTCTTAATCAACTCAACTATTGGGGCCCTTGGATTTGCTCAGATTGCTCAAAACAAATTTGATTTTCATACAGCCAATGAGGACCTGGGGCAGACCCTTGGTTCCTATACCATTGGGAATGGATTTTATCTGGTATTACCCATATTGGGACCATCAACGCTCAGGGATCTTATAGGGCGTGTTGGCGATAGTTTTTTAACCCCAATCAATTATGTGGAACCATGGGCATTGTCAGCCGGAATTAAAGCCTATGATACGATAAATGACGTCTCTTTTCACATAGGGGATTATGAAGCCCTAAAGGCAGCTGCCCTGAATCCCTATGCAGCTATACGAAATGCCTATATCCAAAACCGCAAAGAAAAAATAAAAGAATAGAGTTAGAATTTAAACAAATCTTTTCGTCGATAGGGTAAAAAATATTTCATCTTATGGGATCTGATCTCATTTAATATGGTTTTTTCGATATTGATAATATGGATTCCTTCTGTTTCATCGAGCGATTTATAGAGTACCTTCCCATCCGGTCCGATGAATATGCTTATCCCCGGGAAAAAAAGACCTTTGGCATTATCGCCGGTTTGATTGCAGGCGGCAATATAAACACCGTTGTCAAAGGCCCTTGCTCTCAGATGTCTCACCCATGAATCGTGTTTTTCCTGTGAACTGCCCCTGGGTGAAGCATGGGGGATGAAAATCACATCGATTTCTTTTAAGGCCATGGCCAGTGATAATTCCGGGAAATGGGCATCATAGCAAAGCTGGATACCAAACTTAAGTCCTTGTGATTTAAAAATTTTAATTTTATTTCCTGGCGTAAAGTATTTTTTTTCAAAGGGTGCGGTATGAATTTTTCTATATATTTCAAAGGATCTTTCAGGAGTAAAAACCAGGTGTGATGCATATATTTTTTTATCAGGTGTTTTTTCTGCGAGTCCTACCAAAATAGTTAACTCAAATTTTTTGGCCAGGTTTGAAAACACGTTCACCATATTATCCTGGGTAATGGGTCTTGAAATATTTATTATATCAGGGCCGGCAACATAACCGGTCAGGTTCATTTCAGGAAAAACAATGATTTTCGCACCTTTTTGGGTGGCTTTTGTTATAAATAAAAGGGTAGACGCAAGATTTTGTTCAAAATTTCCAGCAATACAATTTTGAACAATAAGAGCGACTTTAATTGTGTTCATAATTTAAAATTTGCACTGATTTTAAAAACTTTTGTTGCTGGCAGATTGAGTATCGTCTCAACATTGGTTGATTTACGTATTTGTTGAAGACTGTCATTGATGATTTCAACAGAAGAGGCGATAAATGTAAACCAGATATTAAATTCATGATCTCTCTTGTAATTGTGTGTAACCCCTGAATATGCATTCACTGTCTTTGTAAATAACTCTATTTTATCTTCAGGTACTTTGGCAGCACAAAGGGTTGAATGATATCCAAGTCTGTCAGGACTGAAATTGCCACCAATCCGCCTGATGAGCAAGTCTTCTTTCATCTGATTAATCCTTTGGATCAACTCATCTTCATGAAGGCCCAGTTTTTGGGCAAGAATTTTATAGGGTCTGGAATCAATAGGGAAATCAACTTGAATATTATTAAGGATCTCTCTGTTTTTATCATTAATTACCGGCATACCTTAACTCCTTGAAACAAAAAGGCCCTGCACTTATCATGCAGAGCCTTTAAAACTAATACAAATATCAAATTCTGGTTTTACTATACACATCCGGTTGGTTTTGGAAGACCGGCCATTTTACATGCACCTTTTCCAGGTCCTGAAGGGAAAAGTTCATAGATATGTTTTAATTTAAACTTGGTTAGCTTGGAAAGAACTCGAACCATTGGAGCAATACCATTTTTTTCATAATAATCTTGGAGAACTTTTATAAGTGTCCAATGTTCATCAGTAAGCTCTTCGATACCTTCCTGACCTTTTACATAGTCTACCCATTCATCACAATACGTATTGTAATCAAGAAGGAATCCATCTTCGTCTATTTCGAAAGGTTTCCCATTGAAGTCAATTGTCGCCATTTAAAATTACCTCCCATAAAAAGTTTATTTTACTATCAATTTAAGACATACCGCCTTAGTTTCAATAATTGAAAACTTAACATATCTTAAGCAATGGTTATTTGTCAATATAAAATAAAACCGGTTTAATATTCTTTCGGGGTTTGGTTAATCTGTTCAAGAGTAAAGACAGGACCATCTTTACAAACAAGTTCTTTTCCTATATTGCATCTGCCGCACATGCCGATTCCACATTTCATTCTGTTTTCAAGTGACATGATAATTTGATGTTCCTTGTATCCAAGCTGGGTCAAGGACGGCTGGGTAAATTTAATCATTATCGGTGGCCCGCAGATAATGGCATATGTATCTTGATCCGCCTTTGGTGCATTCTGTTCAACAATCTGAGGAACAAATCCTTTATGGTATTTCCAGTTTGGATCATCTGTTCCATCAACTGTTATATGCATGTTGATATCACTTCGTTTTTCCCATTCAAAAAGTTCTTCTCTATAAAGCAGCATGCCGGGAGATCTTGCACCATAGACCACATCAATATTCTTAAATTTACTCCTGTTGCCTGGATCAAGCATATATACAATGGATGATCTTAAAGTTGTAAATGCAAATCCTCCACCAATGATGACAACATTTTTATTTTCCAGTTTGTCCCAGGGATACCAATTACCCAGAGGGCCCCTGATTCCCATAATATCTCCAACCTTCATGTTATGAAGATAGGAGGTAACGACACCTGTTCTAAATACAGTGAATTTAACAAAGCCTTTTTCAACCGGGGAGGATGCAATCCCAATGGGGATTTCTCCAACTCCTGGAATGGATAATTCTGCAAACTGACCAGCCTGGTAGGAAAATTTTTCTTCATCTTCCTTGTTTAAAAAAACAAATTTAAATGTTTTTAAAGATTTATCCTCAGTTGCAATTTCAATATCATCAATGCGAACTGGATACGGTATATAGGGATTTTCCATGATTTCTCCTTTGTTCGCTAATCTTGTTTCTCATATGCATTCATCATATTACACACTTCACGAATATCAATGTTGACCGGACAGCTTTTGACACACCTGCCGCATCCGACACACATGATTCCCTGGTCGTATTTATCAAAAAAATATTTCAATTTATGCATAAACCTTTGACGAACCCGTTGAACTTTGGTGCCCCTTGGGTTATGACCGGTTGCATGGCGGGTGAACAAAGGAGACATGCAGGTGTCCCAATTTCGAAATCGGAAGGCTTTTTTTTGTCTGGCCTCATCCTGGATATCAAAGCACCAGCAGGTTGGGCAGACATATGTGCAGGTTCCACAGTTGATACAGGAAAATGCCAAATCATCCCAGAAGGGTGCTTCATGGAGCTCAAGAATGGTTTTGTCCTTAAGTTTATTGATCTCCACATTGGATGTAATATTTTTTTCAGCTTCTCTTTTTAATATATCAAACAATACCTGGCTTTCTTTTTCATCAGCCATTGTATCAAACCCGCAGGCAATTGCAAAAGCATCTCCCTTTGGAGTGAGAATCTTTGCCAGATATTTGTCATCAAGGTCTGCCAGAAGAATGTCAAGACCTTCTTCACAAAAGGGCCCGGTTCCAACAGAAGTGGAAAAATCAAAGGGCCCTGGTTTATTAATGCCAAGCCCAACAAAGACTGTGGCCTCATAGGCATCACACCAATAAGGATCTTGAAACTCTTTGGTGTCAAAGTTGAGTTTAACAAGTGCAATGGCTTTTGCATCATAGGGCCGAATACCAAGAACCGCACGGGGGGAATAGTCATTTTCAGCTCGTTTCATGATATGGTGATCTTCAAGCGATTCATCCAGTCTGGCAAACAAAATTTTTTCAGTCTGGGGAAAAAGAACAGATTTTACCGACATGACAGACTCATAATATCCCATGTCTGGATGAACATCTTGATCAAGTTTTTTGATCAGACACCCATTTTCATCTTTAACCGGGCCAAAAAGTTGATATGTCTTTCTGGATTTATCAATACCTTTGGTCCAGTTATTTTTATCAATTGTTATGAACTTCATTGTATACCCTTTTTGTTTATTTGATAAAATCATCAGGATCTTCCGGACTATAAGTATCCAGAGGAGGACGTTTTGTCACATCAAGGCCTGCTTCCCAGCCAAAGAGTAAAAATGTGTCTTTGTTCAGCTTCCTTGTAAAATCCCTGACATTGATACCCATGGGGCATGCTTCAACACAGGCTCCGCAATCAGTACATCGCCCAGCGCAATGGAAGGCTCTTAAAAAATGAAAGGTATTCACATCTGTCTTATCCTGACCCTTGCCTACCCATTGGGGATCAGATTCATCCACAAAACAAGTGGGGCAATAACACAAGGGGCATGCATTTCTACAGGCATAACACCTAATACAATTCTTTGTCAGATTTTCAAAATGATTCCATTTAGCATCTTCGTCCAAAGCTTCAATTTGATCAACGTCGGGAAAAAGATTGTCAAGCTTTTGTTCTTCCACAAGGTCTGCTGCCAGAACATCATAGAGCACTGGATTTTTATGGGTACAATAAAGGCAGTTTTCCTTTAAATAATCTTGTTTTTTCAGGGTTTGTGCTTTTAATAGTGATGAAACAGTCAAGGTGTCGTTGTCTTCTGAAAACTCAACTATTTCATCTTCAAAAAGCCCAGCAATTTTGGGTTTGTCCACCATGCCTGTGCAGGGCACTCCAATAATGTAAATCTGATCTCTTTGAATCTGGTTTTCAACGATATGGGTGACAATATTTCTAGCGTCACACCCTTTGGCGATAATTGCTATTTTGCCTTTCTCCTTGGAGACGTAATTGGCAAGGTTAAGTCCGCATATTGAATTAAAAACAAGTTTATCCACATCTTGTTTTTTTTGAATGGCAATAGGACTTGTTGCCATGGGAATGGTTCCCTTTGCAAAACCAATCACTTTTTCCACTTCTCCTTTTTCAAGGAGGTCAGCAGAAAGCTCCCTTATTTTTTTTATACAGGTATTCATAAAAATTACCTTTATTAATTATAGTCCTTTACAAATTTTTTATTTGGCACAAGCTCTTTTACCTTATCTGAAATCTCCTTGACCACATCCACAAATTTGGTGGCTTCTGCCGAAGAGATCCAGGAAAAATGGACCCTGTCCCTTTCAATTCCCATGTGCTCCAGAAGATTTCCCATTAAAGCGAATTTCCTGCGTGCATAATAATTACCATCCAGGTAATGACATTCTCCAGGATGTCAGCCAGACACCCAGACAGCATCCGCACCTTCCCTTAAAGCAGACAGGATGAATTTAGGACTCATTCTTCCTGTGCATGGAATTCTGATAACCCGGATATCGGCAGGGTATTGCATCCTGCTGACCCCGGCAAGATCAGCTGCGCCATAACTGCACCAGTTACAAAGGAAGCTGGTTATTTTTATTTTATTTTCACTCATTAATCATATCTCCCTATACAGCAGCGTTGGCTGCATCTTTTTCTTTTTTTGGTATAGTTTCTATTTCCTCTATTGTTTGGATGTCATCCCCGGTTTCAGTTTCATCATTCTGGGCAAATATCTGGGCAAATATCTGATTATTATCAAACCCTTTAAGATGTATTGCTCCTGATCTGCAGGATCCAACGCACAGTCCGCATCCTTTACAAAGAACCGGGTTGATTTGTGCTTTTCCCTCATATCGTCCCTCATTTGTAAAGGACGGAGCAGAAAATGGACAGATGGACACACATACACCGCATGAACTGCATATATCCTGATCCACTAATGCAATGGTCCCGTCCATGTTCATTGTTTTTTTGGCAAGAAGGGTAACCGCTCTTGTAGCCGCTGCCTGGGCCTGGGATATTGACTCGTCAATGGGTTTGGGAGCATGGCCAAGACCGCAGATGAATATTCCATCGGTTGCGCAGTCAACAGGCCGCAGTTTTGCGTGGGCTTCCATGAAAAATCCATCAGCGTTCTGCGTGGCTTTATACATAGCCGCAATTTTATTTCCTTTTTCAGGAACAATGGAAGAGGCCAAAATAATTAAATCACTCTTTATCTGCATTTTTCTTCTAAGGGAGGTATCTGAAAAAAGTACCTGGAGGTGATCGTCTTTGGCATTCACTTCCAGTTTTTTTTCAAAATCAAATTTGATAAATTGAATCCCCTCAGTGCGGGCCTTTGTATAAAGATCTTCCCTTAACCCAAATGGTCTCATATCGCGATACAAAATAAAAACATTCATTTCAGGATTTATTGATTTTAATTTTAATGCATTCCTGATGGATTGAGTGCAGCATACTTTTGAACAATAGGGCCGCTCTAATATCCTTGACCCCACACACTGGATAAAGACCGCTGTGTTTGTTGACTTAAGATCTTCATCGTCATTTAAAAATTTTTGGTCCAGTTCAAGCCCGGTTAAAACACGATCATCTTCTCCATAAAGATGTTCCTCAGGTTTTAATTCCGAAGCACCCGTTGAAATAATTGTAATGCCGTGCTTCAGGGTTTCAGTGGTGCCATTTTTGCTGATATGAGTTTCAAAATTTCCAACAAATCCATCAACTTCTGTTATTTCGGTATTCAGGTGGATATCGATTAATTTGTTTTGTTTTACAGACTCTATCATTAAGGCCAGATGAGCCTGGATATCTTCGCCCTGCCAGGTTTGATAAAGCTTATTTGCCTGACCACCAAGTTTGTCTTCCTTTTCAAGAAGATGGGTATGATAGCCTTGATCGGCAAGTGTTTTTGCAGCAATGATGCCTGCAACACCACCACCGATAACCAGTCCTGACTGGTGAATTTCAAGGGTGGGTTCTTTTAAGGATTCATGCAATGCAACCTTGGCAGTTGTCATCCTGACAAGGTCTTTGGCTTTTTCAGTCGCTTTTTCAGTCTCTTTAGCATGTATCCATGAACATTGATTCCTGATATTGGCCATATCAAAAAGATATTTATTGATTCCAGCATTTGTTAATGTCTCCTGGAACAGGCCTTCATGGGTTTTGGGCGTACATGCCGCTATGACAACCCGGTTTAATTGTTTTTCCTTTATAATATTTGTAATGGCATCCTGGGTGTCCTGGGAACAGGAAAACATATTTTCCTGGGCAAACTCAACATAGGGTAGTTTTTTAGCCATTTCAACAACAGCAGGCACATCAACTACACCTGCTATATTGGTACCGCATCTGCAAACAAAAACACCGATTCTCGGAGCTTCTCCTGTTACATTAATTTCTTCAGGGATCTCTTTGGTTTTTGTAAGAGACCACCTTGATTCCTTCAGATCTATGCCTGCCATACCGGCGGCAGCACTGGATTCAATTACTGAAGAAGGTATATCTTTTGGCGCTTCAAATGCACCGCAGATAAAAATTCCGGGTTTTGATGTCTTAACCGGTTCAAAACTATTGGTGGTGACAAAATTATAGTGATCAAGGTTGATATCCATTTTACCTGCAAGTTCAATCGCTTCCTTGCCAATGCACAGTCCGACAGATAATACCACAATATCAAAGGCTTCTTCTTGTCTGATTCCAGTTTCATCTATGTAATTAATAATTTGCGTACCCGATTCCGGATCAGGAACAATATTTGTGATTTTGGATTTAACAAATCTTATTCCAGATTCATCTTTGCCCCTGTTATAGAAATGTTCATAATCCTTTCCATGGGTCCTGATATCCATATAGAAAATAGCAGTATCCAGAGGATCATGACTATGTTCCTTGGCAAGCATTGCTTCTTTTACAGCATAGGTACAGCAGACAGAAGAACAATATCCATTTGAACCCAGGTGATTGTCTCTGGAACCTATGCATTGGAGCCAGGCAATTTTTTTCGGCTCTTTTTTATCAGAAGGTCTTACCAGGTGTCCTTCATAAGGGCCGGCAGAAGAAAGAATCCGTTCAAACTCAAGACTTGTCACAATATTCTTAGATTTATTATATCCATAAACATCATGCTCACCTGGATCATAGGGTTTGCAGCCCGAAGAAATGATAACAGAACCAACATTCAATGTGATATTTTTTTGCTGATCCTCATAATAGATTGCATTGGTGGGGCAGGTTTTTTCACATATTTGACATTTTCCCATGGTCAGGAAAATACAGTTTTTTGCATCAATTGAATATTTTAGCGGCACTGCCTGGGGGTATTTTACATAAATTGCTTTTCGTTTCCCAAGGCCTTCTTCATATTCATTGTCAACTTTTTTCGGACATTTTTCAGCGCACAAGCCACAGGCAATACATTTATCAATGTCAACAAATCTTGGATGTTGAACAATATCGACTTTAAAGTCACCTGCTTCACCAGAGATATTTTTAACTTCAGATAAGGTTAGAAGTTCAATATTTATATGCCGGCCGACCTCGACCAGTTTTGGTGAAATAATTCACATGGCACAATCATTGGTAGGAAATGTCTTGTCCAATTGAGCCATAATCCCGCCAATGGAGGGTGACTTTTCCACAAGATAGACATAATATCCGGAATCAGCAGCATCAAGTGCTGCCTGCATGCCGGATATTCCACCTCCAACGACCATTATTGAACCGATTTTTTTTAGTGACATTTTTTCTCCTATAAACAACCTGACTTTAATGTTTTTTATAACAAATCTTTATTCAACACTTTGAGGCTCTTTTTTTATTGCCTTTTTTACAGATTCTTTTTTCTTAGCTTTTTTCTTTTTTGGTTTTTTTTCTTTTTTAGCTTCAGTGTCAAAAAGCTTGGAATAAACTTGATTCAAATGTTCATTATTTTGATTATCTGGGCTGTCAATCCCCAATTCTTCTTTTCCAATTCCCAGACGAAGTCCTAAAAGCTGTGTATATAGTATTGAGGGAAGGTTGTATCCAGTATTTCTTTTTGTAACAATCTGGTCTTGAATTTTATCAAACTGCATATGGCACCATGGGCAGGCCACACAAATAAAATCAGCACCGGCTTTTTTAGCATTCCCAAGTTTTTTCTCGGTAAGATCATAGGATAAATTATCATTAATCCCAAGCACAGGTGCCCCACAGCAATCCAGTTTGGATTCCCACTCAATGCTTTTAGCCCCGGTAACATTTACAAGGTTGTCGAAAAGTGACGGGGAAACCGGATCATCAAACTTCATTATTTCAGAAGGACGAAGGGCATGACAGCCATAATGGGTGGCTATTTTAAGATCCTTATAATGATCTATGATTTTTTTATTCAGCTCATCAATTTTAATGTCATTGTGCAATACTGACAAATAGTGTGATATTGAGGAGGTCCCATTATATTTGAGGCCTTCTGTGTCAAGGATTTCATTAATTGTAACTTTTAAGTCATTATCCTCTTTTAAAAGCGCATCAGCTTTTTTAAGGCTTCCAAAACAGCATTTACAAAGGGTCAGAATATCTGTCCCAGCATTTTCAGCCAATGCAATATTTCTTGCTGATGACTGGATCCATGCGATTTTATCTGTATTTTTCAAAGGATAACCGCAACAATTGAATTCTTTTATATCCTTGATATCAATATCTAATTTTTTCAGCACAGCCCTTGATGAAGTCTCGTATTGCTGAACTTTTGCCGGTATGTTACATCCGATAAATAATGCAAATTTTTTCATATTTTTTTCCATTGCTGTACTATTAAATAAAATGAAGGAAATATTTTAACAAGTTTCATATATTTATATGCTCATAGAATACGTCATCCCTCTTTTTGGGAGTAAAAACAATCTTTGGATACTTTATTTTTAAGTTCATAAAAAATATCAGTTACTTAAACATTTTGGGGACAGTGTTCCTGGCATTGATAACAGGTGACGCAATCCCACAGCATATTAGATCCAAGAGCAAGATTTTCAAGGCCAAGACCGATTGATCTCATAATCTGGTGAGGAAGCAGGTCAAGAACCTGTTCTGGTTTTTCATAGTTCATGACCACAGGACAGACATTGGTACAGTTTTCACATGAAAAACAATAGGCAAATGTAGGTTCCTGAAGAGCGAGTTCTTTATTGTCCTTCAATTCATTGCTCGTATCGGTCAAGGACAGTACATCTTCTGAGAGGCTCTTTTTTTTGTACTTAGAAGCGATAATACCCCTGGCATGTCTAGCCGGCATATCAGCAAGCGTGGCGCCAAAATCATCTTGATTGTAAGTACGATTATATGAATAAGGTGACAATACAAGAGATGTGATCGATGCCCCGGACCTGATAAATTCCTCTCTGACATCGTACCAGAGTTCCTTAAGGTTTATTCCGGCCGGACAGACAACAGTACACCTGTCACAATTTGAACACAGAAAAATACCTTCCTGAATTGCCATAAATTGTGATGAGCCAAGGTCTTTGGTTTTAAAATACTGCCGAAGTGTGACCATTCTTTCCGATGGCAGGATGTTCACATTATTTTTAACATCATAGGCAGGGCCTTGTGAGCAAGTTTTACTGCAGGTGTTACAATGAACACATGCATCAAGTTCAATAAGCTGACGTGTGGCAATATTCAAAGGGTCTGATTTGTCTCTTTGCATTATCGCATTGGTGATTAAACTTACTGGAGTTGTTATCATATGAAGCATTTTGGTAAAGGGCAAAAGCGCAAGACCGATAAAGCAGGCAAGTATATGAAAATAATATAAAATATTTACCATACCCATGCAATCCAGAAGCCCACCCACGGGTTTCATCATTTTTGACATTGCATACCCGGCAAATGCTGCTTGTGGTCTTGTATGACAGTCAACACAGCTCTCATCATGAATTTCTTCACCAGCCGCAAGGGTTTCTGAAGAGATTGGCTCCAAAATATTGGGAGAGACAAGCCCATAATATTTTACCCAGTACGCTTCCAAAGCAAGTATATCTTCTTTATAATCAAGGGCTGAAAAATCTTTTTCCATGTTTTGAAAATCGGTATGGGAAATAATTTTTGCCCCTTCTAAAAAAATTCCGGATAGAATAATGATAGCGACAATAAAAATGGCATAGGTATCTGTTTTATTTGTATAAAGCCTGTGGATTTTCATAAAAAAACGACGGCAAATGGCAATGATAATTCCAACCAAAACCATGAAACCGAAAAAATCTCTCAGGAACATAAAGGGATTTACAGTTGAATAATAATAAGAGAAAATCTTTTCAGACACAACCGACTCCAGGGCATGCATAAAGAACAGCAGTATAAACCCCCAGAAAATAAGCATATGCATTACCCATCTTAAAGCATCCTGTTTCAGGATTTTATATTGGAAAAGCACATCAAGAATGAATATCTTCAG